>CACXNH010000146.1 GCA_902768955.1 uncultured Bacteroidia bacterium
GACAGGATGTTGATCTTGGCGGCCAGGTAGTAAGGCTTCTTGCGGTCTCCGGGAACGATGGGCTCGTCTACGTCATGGATACCGTGGCCCATGCCGTTGATGGTGCGAATGTTAACCTGGTAGAAATTGTTACGAACCATACCGTAGTTACCTTCCAGCGGTTCAGCAACGAAGCCGGGAGTCGGAGGCGTTGTATTCTCGGTCATCTTCTTGCCGTAGTGCTCGATAGGAATGGCATAGTACATCAGACCATCCTTATACTGGTTGGCGCAATCGATGACATTACCCAGGAAAACCTCGGCAATCTGAGCGTCAGTAGCTTTGATATACTCAGGAGCTGAAGGATCAGTAGCATGGGCAGGATTCTCCACATACAGCTCATTAACCTTGGTTGCATAAGGGCTGTTGCAGTAAAGAGTTGCCTTGGGAACCAGAGTAACATAGCCGTCGGAATAGCTCTTCTCGATGCTTCCGTCGCCCACGGGATAATAACCGTTTACATCCATTTGAGGAAGCGGGGTAAGATTAGTTTCGCCAGGGATAATGACGTTGGAAGAGAGGTCAATGATGTAATCGGAATAAAGCTCCTGAAGCTCGGTCGTGGGGGTAGTAACAACCGTGGAGTGCTTACTCTTGTCATCCTTATAGCTGGCTGGATTCTGACTATAGACATCGTCGAATTTGGCAGCCTTCACAATCTGGAGGTCATCCTTGGTAAGGAGTTTATAATCCGAACCATCAAGTTTATAAACCTTTGTGCTGGTGAAAGCAATGGAAAGCAACTGGGCTGCATACTCGTCAAAGGTCTGGAACTGACCCATGTAGTTGTAAAGGTCCTCGTAGCTGGTAGAAGTTGCAGGAGGAACAGGTTTGTGCTTTTTGGCCTGAGCGTAAAGAAGCAGCATGGTACCTGTGATACGGGGATTTCTCTGGCCATCAGGACCAAAGGTATTCTCGTAAGAATAGCGCTGGAGCATGTCGCCGTCTGCCCAATCGCCAGCACCGAAATTGGCTGCAATCTCCGCGGCGGAATAGTACTTGTGAGCACTTTTTGTTTCGAGCTCACGGGCGCAATGCGGGAATAAATCGCGATCCGTCGCGTTGCCATACTCAGGATCGTAGCACCAGTTGATACGGGGATACATCTTGTATGCATCGGGTTGAGGTGATCCGAAAGTATACTGATAGACCGGATTGGTAACCTTGGCCTCGGAGAGCGTTTCAATCCAATCGGTGAAGGTAGAGTTCTGCGCTGCAGTGGGAACAGGACGCCAGGAAGCATCAACGTGCTTGAGGGAATAGGCCTGCTTGTTCACAGCCGTAAGGCTCCAGGCAAGAGGCTTGATGTCCCAAATGGGGTCGCCACCTTCTTTCATATCATCACTATAAGCATCGGCCTTGAAAAGACCTTCACTATCCACCTTATCAGCAAGATTCATAATCTCGGTGCGGGCGGCAAGGCGCTCGACATAAATTTCAACCGGATTGGCTTTGGCCAGTTTTTTATCACTCTGGATGTGGGATTTCTGGGTAAATTTTCCATCGGAGCCCTTGTCAACCACAATATCCGTCGTGTTCTTAACTACCCAGTTGCCCTTGGCATTGTAACCGTACATAGGGGACGTAATCATCACAAAATAAGGGCCGGCGCTATAGAAATCTTTGTAGGAATCGGTGTCATGTCCGGTTACACTCTCGGTCTTACCAGAATGAAGGGCTTCCAGGGCATCTGCCAGGCTCTTGTTCTTGTAGAAGCCGGGGTTTTGGGAATTGATTACGCAAAGAACCTGATTGGGTTCGGTCATGGTAGACTCAAGGATTACCACGCCTTCTTTTGCAGAGGTTCCGTCATGCCGAATCTCCTCGACGGGATCGTGGGGAGTGACAGCGGGGTCCTTGGCATCTTCTTTGAAATCATCTTTCATATCGCCAAATCCGCTGGAGACATAACGACCGTCGTTGTAGAAGAAAAAGTGGATTGACTTAATCTGGTTCTCCTTCTCGTGTCCGTAAACGAAGTTTCCGGTGCCACCGGTGGTTTGGGCCTTGGTTACAGAAGGCATGGAGATGGTGAAGCCCATGTAGTTGGAAGGGCCGTTGGAAGCAGGCTCGGCGGCAGACTTGTCCTGCTCCTTTGAGCAGCCAACCAGCGCTGCGCCGGCAATGACTGCAAGGAATAAATACTTAAGATTCATAATGCTTAAAGATTTAAAAATTATTGAGTTAATTATTTTCGTTTATATCGTAATCTATCCGGTAGTCTGTGCGGCGCAGGAAGGGCAGGCACTGCTCAAGAAGCGTCTTCCAGTCTGAGGGATAGCGGGATTTTATCATCCATTCCTTTTCATCCGGTTCACGGTCTCCGTCTATGATCTCTATGATTTCTGAGCGGTGAGGCAGTGAAGAGGCTTCCACAAAGGAACGCAGGCCTTCCCAGTTTTCAGGCTCATACTCCACCTCCATCAGGGAGTCGTCAATGTGATAGAGAGAGCATACATAATCACGGATGGCTTTTGTTCGGCCTTCTGCAAGGCGCACGTTGTTCTCATAGGGGCCTTCCGGCGAAGCATAACCCTTGATCCAGATCTTGCGGATGGTCCAGGTTGAGTTGCTGCTCACTGAATCTATGGAAGCCCTGAGATAACCAAGTTCCGTGTTGTTGGAATGGTATTGGGGATCTATGTTAATGTCATTGAGGGGGAAGTCCACAAAGGCGCGGCCGTTGATGGAGCGCGTGCGGCTTTCTTTCTCCACTACAATTGTACGGTCTACGTAAACGGTGTCAACTGTAGTGTCGTCCTGGAAGAAGGCAAGGTAATCTTCACTCTGCTCCTTGCGTGCGTTTCCGCAGCAGCCCTTGCTGTCACGTATAAGATAGAGTTTGGCGCCGTCCATCCAGCTGCGGTAAGGAATTGTGGCCTCATATTCAAGCACTGAAGGGACACTGCTCTTGCGGAAGGAGTACTCGTCACCGCCGGAAGCCATGATGCCCGTGCGCTTGTAGTAATACCACTGATTGTAGCTATATACGCCCACTGCTTTCAAGGCCTGGGAATAACGTCCGTGGCGGAGCTCAGGGGTAAGGACAATGGTTTCATTGGAGCGGGGATTTGCCCCTTCCATGTCTATGTTCATCTTCACTGACATCCAGTCTCCCTGACGCTTGAGCTCAATTTCCTGGATATTCTGTGCCTGCACCCAAACGACAGATGCGGCCAGAATCACTATGCTGAGTAAAATTCTTTTCATATCTGTCTATACATTAAAATAGGTATACAATGCCGATTTCCGCTTTGGTGACGGCAGGACGCAGGTTACGTATATTGACATCCTTGGGGCGGTTGCAGATATCGCATTCAAAGCTGTTGGAAATGGAATAGATGGCTCCAAGACCAAGCTCAAACTCAAGGTTCCAGTGTTTGCCTATAGGGAGGGCATAGCCATAGCCAAGGCCGCCGCCGAATGCCCAGCCTTCATGCCTGAGGGTGGACAACTTGGAATAATCCGTTTCCAGGAACTTGATCCTTTGCGGGATGGCATGGCCGAAAAAACGGATATTACCAAAATTGAACTGGCCCGCGAGCGCATGCAGGGCAAAGAAGTGCCCGCCAAAGCGCTGGCAAAGCCAAAAACGCAACTCCGGCTGCACCATCCAGTGCTTCCACTTCATGTTGTTGTCCCAGGTCCAGAGATTGAGGTTTCCGGACAAGTCTATGGTCCAACGGGGAGCTATCCCAACCTCGATGCCGGCATTGATTGTGGCTGTGGCATCATAAAGGAGGTTGGTCTTGATGCCCACCACCTGCGCAGCAGCGGGTTTCTCCGCAAGGGAGAGAAGCGCTGTCACAGCAAGTACTAAAATAGATATGTGAGACCTTCTCATTATAATAATAGGTATATTGCGGGGTCTTTGCAATTGCGCAAAGTTAAAAAGTTTTAT
Organism: uncultured Bacteroidia bacterium; assembly: GCA_902768955.1. Classification (GTDB taxonomy): domain Bacteria; phylum Bacteroidota; class Bacteroidia; order Bacteroidales; family UBA932; genus Cryptobacteroides. The sequence goes on from CACXNH010000146.1 coordinate 3,941, forward strand.
TTTAATAACAAAAAAGTTGTGCTTTTGGAGATTTAAGGTGTTTTAAGGTACTTACTGCCTGATTATAAGGCAATTGCGTTTTTTTATGATTGGTTTTAAGGTTTAAAATTTTTATTATTGGACAATTATTTGCTACCACTCGGACAGATTTTCGTTCATTCCACGGGACTGAAGGTAAAGGTCCAGGCGCTCCTGAAGGGCATCTTTCAATTGCTCTTCAGGGGCAAGTTCCAGTACTGTCCGGATTCTTGAGCGCTGTGCCGATATATTACTTTCCGTCTTTCCCAGGGCACGGCAGAGGTCTGTCTGCTTGTAATCCTGGAGGATAAGCTGGCAGATGGATATCTGTGTGCCGGTAAGGTTGGGGAAGGCGGCCATAAGGGTTTCACGGGAGGTGTCGTTCTGGGTTTTTACCGCCATCACGCTGCCTACAAGGTTGTTGCGGGCACGTGCATCCATGGAGGCAAGAAGTGCGCGAGTCCTTTCCGTCTGGGCCGACGGATGCTTGGAGAGGTTGGTGATTTCCTTGAGGTCTTCCAGAGTGAGGCCGGTCACTTTCATGAAATCATACACCTCACGCTTCATCTGGAGGTTCTCTGCATGCAGGTGAAGGGCTCCGTGCGCGGCTACAAGGTCATAAACGATTACCCCTATCAAGGTCAGGACAAAAACCGGCACAAATGCCATGAGGTGCCCCCCCTGCATCTTCCATACACAAAAGATGAAACTTATAAAGGACATCCCGCTTATTATGGCAGGAGAATATTTGAGATAGGACACTATTGCTATCAGGATAAAAAGCAGACCAAGGAAAAGGTGCTGCAGCACCAGGGATTCAGCGT
>CACXNH010000147.1 GCA_902768955.1 uncultured Bacteroidia bacterium
CTCTTCAGGAAAACTCTACGCTCAAAAGCCGGTGGCAGCTAAGTGGTTAACGCTCAGTCGTTTACACGATTCTTTGGGATTACCGGTTTTCCCAAAGAACCCAGTAACTAATTGATAACCAACGAACTAGCTGCCACCACCACGGCACTGTACTGTAGTGCCGGGTGGCGGGAAATACGCTGGATAATGTCCAGGCGGGGAATACGCCGGATAGGGGCTATGGAAAATATGAGGAATTAAAACAAACTTTTACAACTGACTTTGACAATGACCCCGAAAAAGCTTTTTTTGCGGGTGATGAGCCGGAAAAAGGCACATCACCTGCAAAAAGGGCCGATTTTGCGGGAGATGAGACTATTTTAGGCACATCACCCACGCTGATACGGGAATAAAAGGCAAAAAGTGCTATCTTTGCTACATAGATATAAAATATGGAACAGTATCAGCACATTAACCTATCGGACTACACCTACAGCGGAGAAGGCGGGCAGGGTGTAGCCTACACACACAAGAGTGAGAAACGCCTTGCAAAGCTGTTCAATCCAGGTTTTGATGCCACTTTTGCTTTAAAGGAGTTTGAGATGGCAAAGGCCGCCTTCGAGATGGGCGTTCCCACTCCGGAGCCGTTCAGGCTCATTACGGATGGAGAGCGTGTGGGAACTGAGTATGAACTCATCGAAAACAAGCGCTCTTTCTGCCGCATTATCTCCGAGCAGCCTGAGCGGATGGAAGAAATTTCCCTCCGTTTTGCCAAAGCTTGCAAGGACCTCCACTCAATGAAGGCAGATACAAGCCGCATTCCATCGATGAAAGCCCGCATGCAGGCATTTTATGCCCGTGAAGGCGCAGCACCCGGTTTTCTCGTTGAGAAAATCAAGCCCATACTGGAGAATATTCCGGACACACCAACCTGCCTTCACGGTGATATGCAGATAGGCAACATCATCACTGACGGAGACAGGACGCTGTGGATTGATATCGGCCAGTTTGCTTATGGCGCACCTGAATGGGATATGAGCCTTTGCTGGAGAATAACCCAGATGCAGGACGCCCTGAGGACAGACCAGCTTTTCCACCTTACCCCTGAACAGTTACAGAAGCACTGGAGCATCCTGGCTCCTGCGTATTACGGCTGTTCTCCGGAGGAAATTGGCACTCATATAAGGAGGCTTCTCCCCTATTCAGTTATCAAGGCAGCATATATGTACAGCATTACCTATCACAAGCCCATAGATGAAGATAGGGCCAAGAGGATGTGTGCGGCACTTTAATTCCATGTCTATGAAAAGAACCGTTATATATCACATTTTGATCGGCATAGCGGTCATTGCAGCCCTTCCCGGCTGTTCCAAAGGCGGCAGGGAAACTCTGGACATCAAGACGGAGGAAGACCTCCACGGCCTTACCATCACCACATCGGCCGGAAACTACTATGACAACAAGTACTCCGTTTATGAAGACATCAATATCTTCCGCGTAAGTTTTGAAGCGGACGGTATCCAGGCCGTAAGGCAGGGTATGGCCGATGTTTTCGTGAGCGACGAAGTGGCCCTTACCCCGGAGGATATGGACAGGCTTCAGATGAAGATGGCTTTCCGCGGGGAAGAGTCCTTTGACGTAGCCTTTGCCGTAAGGAAAGGAGATCTGGCACTTCAGGAGGCTCTGAACAGTTTCATCGCCGAAGGCAAGGCCGAAGGCACCATTGACGCCGTCATCTCCCACTGGACCAAGGGTACCCCGGCTCCGGAAATGCCCGCCCCGTCCGAAGTTACTCTCACGGGGAAGCCTCTCAGGTGTGTCACCGCCGTTAATCTGGCCCCGGTCAGCTTCATTGGTGAAGGCGGGCAGTGGATGGGTATGGATGCCGATATCCTGAGGCGTTTTGCCATCAGTAGCGGCCGGGAATTCCAGATGCAGTTCCAGGAACTTGGATCGGCCATCATAGCCCTCACTACCGGCCAGTGCGACGTAGTAAGCGCCTGCCTGTATGTGACGGAAGAGCGTAAGAAATCCGTGGATTTCACCATACCATATTATGAGTGCCACCCAGGATACTTTGTGTATGACGGGGGAAAATCATCCCATACTGGCTTTGTAGAGCGCCTGAAGATGAATCTTATAACGGAAGGACGGTGGAAATTAATTGTGGACGGCCTTCTGGAAACACTCAAGATCACTTTCTTCGCAATCCTTCTTGGAACTCTTCTTGGAGCGGGTGTGTGTGCAATGCTCCGCAGCCGCAGGAAATGGATACGCGGCATAGCCAATCTCTACGGAGCCTTCATTCAGGGTATACCCACTCTGGTCCTGCTCCTTATAATGTTCTACATTATCCTTGCAGATGCAGGCCTGGGCGGCTCCCTGGTTGCCATAATCACCTTTGCTATGTGCTTTGCGTGGTCGGCAGGAAGCATCTTTGATACTTCCATCTCCTCCGTCCCCAAGGGCCAGACGGAAGCAGGCCTGAGCCTTGGTTTCACGCCCTTGAGGACCTTCACCGGAATAGTCCTGCCGCAGGCCGCAAAGAAAGGTCTTCCCCTTTTTGCCGGAGAATGTGTTGCGCTCCTAAAAAGCACATCCATAGTTGGTTACATAGCCATCCAGGACCTCACCCGCGCCAGCGACCTTATCCGCAGCCGCACCTTCGACGCCCTGGTTCCGCTCCTTGTGGTAACTGTCCTTTATTTTGTCCTGGCCTGGCTCATCCGGGTAGTGTTGAACCTTTTCCTCAAGAAGTAATATGATCAGCATAAAACATCTAAGCAAGACTTTCCATAATCCTGACGGCTCAACCATTACTGTGTTGAAGGATGTGAACTGCGAAATAGACAAGGGAGAAGTTATCAGTATCATCGGCCCTTCAGGTACCGGAAAAAGTACGCTCCTCAGAGCCATCAACATGCTTGAGCCACCCACATCCGGAGAGATCTGGGTGGACGGAGAGAACATAATGGCCAAAGGCTATCCACTCCACAAGATGCGCCGGAAAATGGGCATGGTGTTCCAGAGTTTCAATCTCTTTGATCACATGACGGTGCTGGAGAACATCACCTACGCGCCGCTGCGCCTCCTTAAGATTACTGATGAAGATGCCCGCAAAGAGGCCATGGAACTTTTGAAGAAGGTGGGCCTGGCCCAAAAGGCCGATGTTTACCCGGAGTCCCTTTCCGGAGGCCAGAAGCAGCGTGTAGCAATCGCCCGCGCCCTTGCAATGCATCCGGATGTCATCCTTTTTGATGAGCCCACATCCGCCCTGGATCCCACAATGGTGGGAGAAGTCCTTAGCGTCATGCGCCAACTGGCAAAGGACGGTATGACTATGCTCATAGTCACCCACGAGATGCGCTTTGCCCGTGACGTGAGCACCCGCATCTTCTTTATGAACGAGGGCATAATCTACGAAGACGGTACCCCGGAGCAAATCTTCGAGCACCCGGTTCACAGCGCCACAAAAGCCTTTGTGAACCGTATCCAGAAGCTGGTGTACCAGATTGACTCTGAAGACTTCGACTACCTCCAGATCCGCACAGGTCTCAATCAGTTCTTCCTCAAGTACAACCTCTCCGGCAAAGTGGAGAATGCATATGCCATCATCAAGGAGATGCTCTTTGAGCAACTTGGCGGCATCCGCCCCCTCACGTTCCGCATCACTTTTGCAGAACTCTCCGGAGAAACCGCCCTGGACTTCATGATTGAAGGGGTATCTGAATCCCCCATCAAGGATCCAGCCGCCCTTGACGGTATCCGCAAGATGGCCCGGGCCATAGTGGAAGAGCCCACCGCCCGAGGCTTCAGGATCAAGATTCTGATTTAGGGCTCAGCGCCGCCCTCATCTGTACCAGCACGGAATCCAGAGCAGGGAGGTTTTCCTGCTTTATGGGCTCTGACGGCGGGGATTCAAGTTTGAGGGGGTTGATGGGAGAGCCGTTTCTCCACACACGGAAATCAAGGTGCGGGCCGGTGGCGGTGCCGGTCATTCCAACATATCCTATAACCTGGCCCTGGGACACCCTCTGGCCGGCTTTCACTGCCATCTTTGAGAGATGGAGATATGCCGTGGTGTACACAGAGTTATGGCGGATCTTTACCATATTTCCAGCGCCGCCCTTGCCCCAGCCGGCGCTGAGGACGGTTCCGTCTCCGATGCTCCTGACCGGCGTACCGGTGGGTGCTGCATAGTCAACCCCGGTATGGGCTCTCACAGTTCCGTGGACGGGATGGAGCCTGTGGAGGGAATAACCTGAGGATATGCGGTTAAACTTCAGGGGTGCCTTCAGGAAGGCTTTACGCATGCTCTCACCTTTATCGTTCCAATAGGTGTTGCCGCCGTCTCCCTGGTCAAAAAACACAGCCGGAAGGCAGGTCTCTCCCCTCAGGAATTCTGCGTAACTCACTTTTTCTATGCCGATAGACTCCCCTTCGCAGAGTCTCTCGCTGTAAAGGATACGGAAGCGGTCCCCTTTCTGGAGCCCGAAGAAATCCACGGTCCAGGCATAGATATCGGCAATGTTCACTATGAGGTCAGGAGAGGCCCCTGCCGCAATCATATCGTTCCAGAGTGAGGAGTTGATGGTTACATCTGCCGTTTTGGTGACAATCTCCACCGGCCTTTCATAGACCCAGACAGGGATGCTGTCACGGAGGCTGAAGACGGTCTCCCGGACCTGGCTGCTACTGTATACAACGTACTGGAGGGCCGATGAATCCCTGTAATAGGCCTTGTAGGCATTCCCGGCGCGAAGTTTCCTGACGTCAAAGACGCTGTCCCAAGCCGGGTGAGCCAGAGAGTGAAATTGTCTCCGTTTTTGATGGAGCCTGAAACAACCGTAAAAGAGTCTGTGCAGAAGCCAAGGGGATAAACGGTGTCCCTGGCCTCCACTACAGGCTCCTCAGGGGTTGACTCTCTCCTGCTCCGCCCCGGAAGGCAGGATAAGGCCGATAATATTATAAGAAGTATACTGGCATGGCGAAGTTTCATAGGTCAAAGATACGAATAAAAATGGAGATTCTTCGCTTCGCTCAGAATGACAGGGCTTGTCATCCTGAGGAGCGAAGTTCTTGTCATCCTGAGGAGCGAAGTTCTTGTCATCCTGAGGAGCGAGGTTCTTGTCATCCTGAGGAGCAAAGTTCTTGTCATCCTGAGGAGCGAAGGGCTTGTCATCCTGAGGAGCGAAGCGACGAAGGATCTCCTGTATTTTGTCTTTTTAAGGAAAATGCGTAAATTTCGGGTTATTATGATTGAGACACTAAAAGATACCCGTAATCTGCCGGACAGCGCCCTTGAGGAGCTGCTGGAGAGCCATGATGCAACCCTGGCGCAGAGGCTCAAGGACACGGCGCGGGAAGTGTGTCTCAAGGTAAAGGGCCCGGAGGTTCTTATCCGCGGGCTCATTGAGTGGAGTAACGTTTGCCGGAATGACTGCCTTTACTGCGGCATCCGCCGCTCCCGATTGGGAGTCCCCCGCTACTCCCTCACAGCGGAACAGATCCAGGAATGTTGTGAGAGGGTCTGGAATGACGGCATCCCCACCTTCGTGCTCCAGGGCGGAGAAAACCCCGCCGCTGCGGAAGGCCTCATCCCTACCATTAAGGAAATTAGGAGGCGTTATCCATCGGCCGCAATAACACTGTCACTTGGAGAACTGCCATTTGAACTGTACGCAGCCTTGAAGGAGGCCGGCGCCAACAGGTACCTTCTCCGTCACGAGACCGCAAATCCGGAACACTACGCCAGCCTCCACCCCGCCGGAATGCGGCTGGATTGCCGTCTGGCGTGCATCAGGGAACTCAAGTTCCTTGGCTATGAAACCGGCATGGGGATGATGGTTGGAAGCCCCGGCCAAACCACCCTGAATCTGATAGAAGACCTGCGTCTTATGCAGGAAATGGCCCCCCACATGATTGGAATCGGCCCTTTTATTCCGCAGGACGGGACTCCCTTCGAGAACTGCCCTTCAGGAAGCGCGGAGACAACTCTCCGGCTCATAGCCATCATGCGGCTTATGTTCCCGGAGGCTAATATACCCGCCACAACGGCCCTGGCAACGCTCCTTCCCGGCGGAAAGCAGATTGGCATCCAGGCGGGGGCAAATGTAATCATGAACGTTTACACTCCCATTACGGAGCGTAGGAAATATAGCCTTTATAAAGGAAAGACAGATGTATAATCCTTCATCGCCATACGCACAGGAATTTATAGACCATGAGGAAATCATAGAGAGCCTCCAGGAGGCGGAAAGGGAAAGCCGTAACCCGGAAAGGGTTGCCGCTATCCTTGAGAAGGCGGCACTTCTGAAGGGCCTTTCGCACCGTGAAGCCGCAATCCTTATGGACTGCAATGCCACCGCCCTGGAAGAAAAGATCTACGCCCTGGCTGCAAGTATCAAGCAGCGCTTTTATGGCAACCGTATAGTGCTCTTTGCCCCGCTGTACCTTTCAAACTACTGCGTGAACGGCTGCGTGTACTGCCCCTACCACTATAAGAACAAGACCATTCCCCGCCGGAAACTCTCCCAGGAGGAGATTGCGGCAGAAGTACGGGCGCTTATCCGCACAGGCCATAAGAGGCTTGCCGTGGAAGCGGGAGAAGACCCCGTGAACAACCCCCTGGAGTATATCCTGGAGTCCATCAAGACCATCTATTCCGTGAACGAGGGCGGTAATTCCATCCGCCGCGTGAACGTTAACATAGCCGCAACGGACGTTGAGAGTTACCGTAAACTTAAGGCGGCGGGAATCGGCACATATATCCTCTTCCAGGAAACCTACAACAGGGAGCAGTACCTGAGGCTCCACCCAACCGGTCCCAAGAGCAATTACGAGTGGCACACTGAGGCAATGGACCGCGCCCAGGAAGGCGGCTGCGACGACGTAGGAATAGGTGTCCTCTTTGGCCTTTCCGGTTACCGATATGAACTTGTGGGCCTCCTGATGCACGCAGAGCACCTTGAAGCGCGCTTTGGCGTGGGGCCGCATACCATAAGCGTTCCCCGTATATGCCCAGCAGAGGATATTTCCGTAGAGGATTTCAAGGACGCGCTGCCGGACAGCGTTTTCCGTAAACTTGTGGCGGTCCTTCGCGTTGCGGTCCCCTACACGGGAATGATAATCTCAACGCGTGAAAGCGCCCGGATGAGGGAGCAGCTCCTCCACTGCGGCATTTCCCAGATAAGCGGCGGCTCCCGCACAAGTGTTGGCGGCTACACCACGGTTGAGCGCCACGACGAAACAGCGCAGTTTGACATTGCCGATACCCGTCCTCTTGACAGCGTCGTACGCTGGCTCCTTGAGAACGACCACATCCCCTCCTTCTGCACCGCCTGCTACAGGGAAGGCCGCACCGGAGACCGCTTCATGAGCCTTTGCAAGAGCGGGAAAATAGGCCTTTGCTGCACGCCAAACGCCCTTATGACCCTTAAGGAGTACCTTATGGACTACGCCTCAGAGGAAACCCGTGCCGCCGGCGAGGCACTGATAGAAAAGTCTTTGGCAGATATCCCCCTTGAGCGCACCCGTGAGATAACCGTCCGCCACCTCAAGGAGATTGAGGAAGGCGCCAGGGATTTTAGATGTTAAGGTAAAGAAACCCTGCCCAGAATACCCTGCAG
>CACXNH010000148.1 GCA_902768955.1 uncultured Bacteroidia bacterium
TCGGCAAGGCCCTTTCTGGCGGCACCCTGCCCGTTTCCGGAAGGCTTACAGTGAAAGGCCCACTGAGCCGTATTGTGGTAAACATTGACGCCACAACCAGCGGTCCCGGAGACATACACCTCCCCATTGGCGGGGCCAGCGGAGAAATCCAGCGCAAGATGCTGGTATTCACTGAAGCACCGGATGAACTCCAGCAGGATCCCTATGAGCTCATGATGGCCTCAGGCTCTAAGAGATCACAGGAGGAAACCAACCTTATCATCAACCTGAATGCACACGCAACGCCTGACGCCACAGTATACATAGACCTTGGAGAGAATACGCTCCATGCAAGGGGAACCGGCAATATCGGCCTTAATATGGAATCCGCCCAGCACGACTTCTCCCTGAGCGGAGATTACACCCTGCAGGAGGGAAGCTTCCGATTCAGCGCCATGAACCTTGTGAGCCGCGACTTCACAATCCAGGACGGCAGTTCCGTGCGCTTCAACGGCCCGGTCAATGAGACAGACCTCAACGTGAAAGGTCTCTACGTCACAAAGGCCAGCCTTGACAACCTGGTGACTCCGGAGGACGGGGAATCTTCCGGAGGAGGCGGGCGCCGTACCGTAAACTGCGGAATTGACATTACAGGTAAGCTAAGTAACCCTGAAGTCCAGTTCTCAATAGACGTACCGGATCTTAACCCCAGCACCAGGATGGCCCTTGACAATGCCATCAGCACGGAAGACAAGATCCAGAAGCAGTTCCTGTACCTGCTCATCGCCGGCAGCTTCCTTCCTGATGAAGACAGCGGTATCACCTCCACCGGCTCAGACATGCTGTTCTCCAACGTCTCCAGTATCATGAGCGGCCAGATCAACAACATATTCGAGAAACTGAACATCCCTCTTGACCTTGGTCTCAACTACAAGGCCCAGGAAGGTAGGAACATGTTTGACGTTGCCGTGAGCACCCAGCTGTTCAACAACCGCGTGATAGTCAACGGCGCCGTGGGCAACAAGCAGATGATTGGCAGTTCCACCAGTGAGATCACAGGTGACATTGACGTTGAAATAAAACTCAGCAAGAACGGAAACCTCCGTACAACCATATTCTCCCATTCCGCCGACCAATTCACTTCCTACCTTGACAACAGTCAGAGGAACGGTGCCGGTATCACATACCAAAAGGAATTCAACTCCTTCATGCAGCTGTTCAATGAGATGTTCATGACAAGGCAGCAGCGTGAGGAGCGCGCCGCAAGGCGCCTTTCCGGCGCGGCAGTGCCGCAGTCCGTGATACAGATAGATTCCACGGGTAAATCCACAGTAATTGAAGATGGCTTTGACAGGTAAATTATATCTCATACCCTCCCCTCTTGGAGACGGTGCTCCGGAAAATGTACTTCCTGCGCCCGTGTTCCAGATTCTGCCGCAGATAAAGCGCTATGTGGTGGAAGAGGTGCGCACTGCCCGCCGCTTCCTTTCTTCAGCGGGCCTCAAGGGGCATATTGACAATCTGGAATTCCATACCCTCAATGAGCACACATCCCCGCAGGAGGTGGAGGCTATGCTTCCACTCTTTGAAGACGGCGCAGCAGTAGGGCTTATCTCCGAGGCCGGCCTTCCTGCAGTTGCAGATCCCGGAGCAAGGCTTGTGGCCCTCTGCCACAGGCACGGTATTGAGGTGGTGCCATTCGTGGGGCCCTCATCCCTTATGATGGCGCTCATGTCCTCCGGACTGGACGGGCAGAGCTTTGCTTTCTGCGGTTACATTCCCGCCAAGGCCGATGAAAGGAAACAGGCGCTTAAGTCCCTTGAAAAGAGGTCTTTCCACCAGACACAGATCCTTATCGAGACTCCTTATCGCAATGACTCCCTCCTGAAGGATATGCTCACAACCCTGAGTCCGTCCACCAGGCTGTGCATTGCGGCAAACATAACCTGCCCAGACCAGTTTATCCGCACCCTGAAAGTTCAGGAGTGGAAGAAACTCCAGTGCTTCACCATTGGCAAACGCCCTTGCGTATTTCTTATCCAGGCCGTATGAAGATAGCTTTCACAACACTTGGATGTAAACTCAATTACGCCGAGACATCCACCTTCCAGCGCGGTTTTGTAGCCGCGGGCTGGGAGGTTGTCCCATGGAGCAGTGAGGCCGATGTATACCTTGTGAACACCTGTGCCGTCACTGAAACCGCAGAGAAGAAGTCCCGCAACTACATCCGCCGCGCCCACAAGACGGCCCCTGCCGCCCGCATTGTTGTCACCGGCTGCTACGCGGAACTGCGAAGGAAAGAGATTGAGGCCATAGAAGGCGTCTGGCGTGTGTTTGGCGCTTCAGAGAAGAAAGAGATTGTAGCCTCCCTCTTATCCGGCCGAGGGTGGCCAGAGGTTGCCAAAGGCACACCCTCCAATGTCTCATCCGGAAAAATGGCACAAAATCCGGATGGAACCTTTGGAGCATACTCTACCGGCGAGCGCACAAGGAGTTTCTTAAAGGTGCAGGACGGGTGCAATAATTTCTGCGCTTACTGCACGGTGCCGTATGCAAGGGGCCGCAGCAGGAACATTCCTGTTTGTGAGTGCGTGAAGATGGCGCGGGAGATTGCGGCGGCGGGAGTGAAGGAAGTGGTGCTGACAGGGGTCAATACCGGTGACTTTGGCCGCACTACAGGGGAAACCTTCCTGGATTTGCTGAAGGCCCTCAATGAGGTTGAAGGTATTGAAAGGTTCAGGATATCGTCCATTGAGCCAAACCTCATTACGCCGGAGATTGTGGACTGGATTGCTTCCGGAACCAAGTTCCAGCCGCATTTCCACATACCGCTTCAGAGTGGCTCCGATACCCTTTTGAGGCGGGTTGGACGCCGATATGACACGGCACTTTTCGCATCCAGGATTGACTATATCCGCCAGGCTATGGAAAAGCCCGGGACACCTAAGGTGTTCTTTGGGATAGACGTGATTGTGGGCCTTCCCGGAGAGACTGATGATCTGTTCCAGGAAACTTACACATTCCTGAAGGAGCGCATCAAACCCGCATTCATCCACGTTTTCCCTTACTCCAGAAGGCCCGGCACAAAGGCGGCAGAGTGGAATGACCAGGTGAAGGAGAGCGTGAAGGCGCAGCGTGTTGCGGCCCTGGAAGGGCTCTGTGAGGAACTTCACTCAGAGTTTGTATCCTCCAACAAGGGCATACGGGAGAAAGTGCTTTGGGAGTCTTCTGTCAAGGGAGGCATGATGAGCGGCTATACCGGCAACTATATAAGGCTTGAGAGGCCGTTTGACGCGGCGCTTGTGAATACGCTTGAGGAGGTTGTGCTATGACAAGACTGAGGTTTTTGGGAACGGGAACATCGCAGGGCGTGCCAATCATAGCATGCCAGTGTCCGGTGTGCAAGAGCCTGGATACAAGGGACAAGAGGTTCCGGTCATCGGCCTTTGTGGAGTACGAAGGGCTCAATATCCTCATTGACGCGGGACCGGATTTCCGGAGCCAGATGCTCCAGGCCGATATCCGTCATCTTGACGCCATCCTCCTTACCCATAATCACAAGGACCACACTGGCGGCCTTGACGATGTCCGCTCCTTTAATTATATAGACCGGAAGGCGGCGGAGATCTACTGTGAGGAAAAGGTACTGAAGAGCCTGAGGAACGACTACGCCTATGCTTTTGAGGAGGAGAAATACCCCGGTGCGCCGGAGTGGCACGTACACCTTATTGATGAAAGGCCGTTCCGCGTGGATTCCCTTGAAAATTCCGGAGAACTTGTGTGGGTTCACGACAAAGGCTACTTTTACAGGCAGCCGGACGGCAGCCTTGCAAATACCGGAGAGATAGTCTCCGAGGCCTGTCACGTGAACTCCAACGTGATTCCCATCCGGGGCCTTCACGGCCAGATGCCGGTACTGGGCTTCCGCTTCGGGAACATTGCCTACATTACGGACATGAGTCACATAGAAGACTCAGAACTTGAGAAGCTTAAGGGGCTCAAGCACCTCACCCTCAATACAGTAAGTTATCATCCGCACCACTCCCACTTCTCCCTTGAGGAGGCCGTTGCACTGGCCCGGAGGATTGGCGCAGAGCATACCTGGCTTACACACCTCAGCCACACCTTCCCTACCCACGGGGATTTTGTGAGGGAGCTCAGACAATATGGAAACATAGAGCCTGCATACGACGGGCTCACAATTGAAGACTGATGAAAGAGAAAGTAATAATTGTTGGCGGCGGCATCTCCGGCCTTACGGCGGGCATCTACGCGCAGAGGTCCGGATTTGACGTCCTGATACTGGAAAAATGCTCTACGCCCGGCGGAGTTTCAACCTGCTGGAAGCGCAAGGGGTATATGTTTGAGGGCGGTGTGCATTGGCTCAACGGCTCAGGAAGCCATCTGGACCTCCACAAGGTATGGCTGGAAGTTGGAGCGCTCCAGGAGAACAATCCTATATATTTCAAGGACCCCGTGTATGTCCTTAAGAATGGTAAGGCAGACCTTGCCATCTGGCGTGATGCGGAGCGTACGCTAAAAGAATTATCGGCCTATTCTCCCCGCGACAGGAAGGCCCTCAGGAGCATTTTCCGTGACGTGAAGATGTTCCGCTACTTCCAGTCTCCCGTTGAGGGAGAGACAAGGATTCTGGATTATGTCCGTATGCTTCCTGCCATACTCATAACCCCGCGCCTATGGATGCAGTCCATCGGGTACTACCTTTCCCGCATCAAGGATCCCGACGTCCGG
>CACXNH010000149.1 GCA_902768955.1 uncultured Bacteroidia bacterium
CTACACCGGCTTACTGTATGTCTTGGAGCGGAAAACGAGGTTCGAACTCGCGACCCTCAGCTTGGAAGGCTGATGCTCTACCAACTGAGCTACTTCCGCAAATTTCTTCGAAATTTGCGGGTTTCCGGGCTGCACCTCGGAAAAGAAAATAAATTTTCTTTTCTCTCGGTTTGCACCGGAACTCCGCTTGCCGACGCGCGGCTTGCGCGCAAGGCTTTCGAAGGTTTGTGGGAGGTGGTGGACTCGAACCACCGAACCCTGAGGGAGCGGATTTACAGTCCGCCGCAATTGCCACTATGCGAACCTCCCAAAGATTGCTTTTCAATATGTCAAAGCTCCTTTTGAGCCGATAGAGGGATTCGAACCCACGACCCCGAGATTACAAATCACGTGCTCTGGCCAACTGAGCTATATCGGCGCTCATAAGCCCTCTAACTTCTTAAAGGACTGCAAAGGTAGTTACTTTTTTTTAATCTGCCAAACTTTTTTAAACATTTTTCATCATCTCCCTCAAAAGATCAAAGAGAGATTCGGTGTCCAGGCCGCACTCCTCACGCTGTGCTTCCTGGGTGTCCTGCACCATAAACTTGTCCGGAATCCCCACTCCTTTAATTATAGGGGCATCCGGGCGCACGGCAAAATACTCGCTTACGGCACCATACAGACCGCCCTTGAGGCTTCCGTCCTCTATGGTAAGGATGGCCTTGTAAGAGGAAACCTCCTGCATGATGTCCTGATCCAGGGGCCTGAGAAAACGCATGTCATACACAGAAGGCCCCACCCAGTAATCCGTTTTGTGACGCCGTGCAGCCTCAAGAGCCCTGTTTGCAACGGGTCCGAGGGCAAGTACGGCTACGCCCTTACCCTTCATAAGGCATTCACCCTTTCCAACTGGAAGCGCCGATGCATCGGCCTTTTCCCAATCAATACCCTCTCCGTATCCACGGGGGTAGCGGATGAAGAAGGGGCCTCCGGGGTACTCCAACGCGGTGTACATGAGATTCTTAAGTTCCAGCTCATTCCTTGGGGCCGATATCACAACGTTTGGAATGCAGCGGAATGCGGGAAGGTCAAACGCGCCGGTATGTGTGGCTCCGTCCTCCCCTACAAGGCCCGCCCTGTCAAGGCACATGGTGACCGGAAGGTTCTGGAGCGCTACGTCGTGGATTACGTTGTCATAAGCCCTCTGGGAGAACGAAGAATAGATGTTGCAGAACGGTCTCAGGCCCGCAGCGGCAAGGCCGGCGGAGAACGTGACGGCATGGCCTTCCTCTATGCCAACGTCAAAGAATCTGTCCGGGAAGGCATCCTGGAGGCGGTTCATGCCGCAGCCTGAAGCCATAGCCGGAGTGATACCCACAACCCTCTTATCCTTTGCCGCAAGTTCCACCAGGACTTTTCCAAAGACGTCCTGATAGCGGTCAGGGGCGTTGACGGTTTTGATGCGTTCACCGGTTTCTACGTCAAACTTGCCGGGAGCATGCCAGGTGGTGGGGTCTTCCTCTGCGGGAGCATAGCCCGCGCCCTTGCGGGTATGCAGGTGCAGGATACGGGGGCCGTGAAGGTCCTTGATGCGGGAAAGGACAGAGACCATCTGGCCAATGTCATTGCCGTCTATGGGGCCGAAGTACCGGAACCCCAGGGCCTCGAAGAGGGCGCCGCCGCTGGAGCGGACAAGGTTTGCCTTGGTGTCTATCACACGCCTCTGGATCCAGTCCCTGAGCCGTCCTTCTCCCAGGCGGTCCCATATACCCCGCTTCACCCTGTTGTAGGTTTGGGATGTGGTTACCCTCAGGAGATACTCATGGAGGCCGCCGAGATTGCGGTCAATGGAGATGTCGTTGTCGTTGAGGATTACAAGGATATCGGCCTTGGAGGAGCCGGCATTGTTAAGGCCCTCCCACGCAAGGCCGCCCGTCATTGCACCGTCTCCTATCACGGCAACGGACTTGTAAGCGGCGCCCGTTATCCTTGCGGCTTCGGCAAAACCCAGCGCGGCCGATATTGACGTGGAGGAATGCCCCGCTCCGAATGCATCGTAGGGGCTCTCGTCCATCTTGGGGAAGCCGCTGATGCCGTCCCTCATACGATTCTTACGGAACAGTTCCCTGCGGCCTGTGAGTATTTTGTGGGCATAGGCCTGATGACCCACGTCAAAGACAATCTTGTCCTGAGGTGTATTATATATATAATGGAGAGCCACTATCAGCTCCACGGCCCCAAGGCTTGAGCCAAGGTGACCTGGGTTCACGCTGCAGCACTCAACCATATAGTCCCTGAGCTCCCTGCACACTTCCTCCAGCTTTTTGCGGGGCAGCTTGCGGAGATCCTCAGGGGAATCAATCTTTTCCAGCAGTTTATACATAGTTTACAAATATACGCATTTTTTATGAAATGCGTTGCATTGGACCTGGTCCACCGCATCTTTGGACCTGGTCCACCGCATCTTTGGACCTGGTCCACTGCCCGGCTGAGTGAAATCCGTCATTTTGGGCCATTTTTGCAGGATTTGAGTTGGCGGGGCGAGCGAAATCCCGCAAAAAGTGGCAAAAATGACGGAACTGGGTCCAGCCAGGACTTTTTTTCTAACCCGGGCTGTGGGAAAGAGCAAAAAAAATCACTATTTTTACGGCTCGGAAAAATAAACATACTACTATATGGCAGAAAAAGTGTACAAATTCCTGAACGACAACCCGGTTGCACGCTGGAGCGCCCTGGTGCTCATTGCGTCGATGATGTTCTTTGCGTATATGTTCGTGGACGTGATGTCCCCTCTGAAATCCCTTGTGGAAAGCTCCCGCGGATGGTCAAGCGGCACTTTCGGCACATACGCCGCGTCCGAATTCATTCTCAACGTGTGCGGTTTCCTCATCCTTGCAGGTATTATCCTGGACAAGATGGGAATCCGTTTCACGGGAGTTCTCAGCGCAAGCCTTATGGTGATAGGCGCGGCTATAAAATTTGTGGGCATATCTGAATGGTTCCAGGCAACGGCTTTCTGCGGCTGGCTTGACAGCTGGTGGGTATCAATGCCCGGCAGCGCCAAGATGGCAAGCCTTGGCTTCATGATTTTCGGGTGCGGCTGCGAAATGGCCGGCACCACCGTTTCCAAAGCCATCGCAAAGTGGTTCGACGGCAAGGAAAAGGCCCTCGCAATGGGTCTTGAGATGGCTATCGCCCGCCTTGGCGTATTTGGCGTGATGTGGATCGCGCCGCTTATATCGGCCAAATTTGACAATTCCATTGTGGCTCCCGTGGCATTCTGCGCAGCGCTTGTGGCCGTGGGCCTTATCTTCTACATGGTGTTCTGCGTGCTTGACCGTAAGTTTGACGCGGAGCTCATTGCCTCCGGCAAGGGTGTCCCCGGCGCAGACCCTGAGGATGAATTCAAGGTATCTGACATTGGCACCGTGCTCTCCAGCAAGATGTTCTGGATTGTGGCAATCATGTGCGTACTGTACTACAGCGCCATTTTCCCGTTCCAGCGCTATGCCCCCAATTTCCTTGAGACCACCCTTGGGATTGATGCTGCATCGGCCGCGCAACTGTTCAGCTTCTTCCCCATCCTGGCCATGATCCTCACTCCCATCCTGGCAGGATTCCTGGACTTCAAGGGCAAGGGCGCCACAATGCTTATGGGCGGCGCCGTCATTATGATAGTTTGCCACCTCAGCTTCGCATTCCTTCTTCCGGCATTCCCCAGCAAGTGGCTTGCCGTGGCCCTCATTGCCACCTTGGGCGTGAGCTTCTCCATGGTTCCCGCATCCCTTTGGCCTTCCGTTACCAAAATTGTGGACGCAAAGGTTCTGGGAAGCGCATACTGCCTGATTTTCTGGGTGCAGAACATCGGCCTTTGCCTTGTCCCTCTCCTTATCGGAAAGGTGCTTGAGGTAACGGGCGGCTATCTGGCCCCCATGCTCATCTTCTCCAGCTTCGGCGTGCTGGCATTCATCCTCACCTTCCTCCTCAAGATAGAGGACAAAGTGGGTAACGGCGGCAAGGGCTATGGTCTTGAACTTCCCAACGTCCAGAAGGAAACCCCCGAACTTGCAGGCGCAGAAGAACTGGCCGGGGAGCTGTCCAAGGACGAGTGCTCCGATAAATAATGGACAGCCCTTCACGTAAATTCTACAGGCCGGCGGCATGGATTGCGCTGGCCTGTTTGGTAGTACCCATGTTTGCGTCGTACTACTTTGACGACATGTTCTCCAGCATATCCTACCTCTTTGAGAATCCGTCACTGACGGCTCTTGGGTGGGACGCGGCAGGGTATGGCCTTTACACCAGCGGCTACAGCGTGCTCTGCGTATTCGGCGGGCTTGTGATAGGCGGAATCCTCCTTGACAAATGGGGCGTACGCGTGAGCGGAAGCCTGTTTGTGGGTATGATGGTCCTTGGAGCAGGTATTGTCACCGGGGCTGTTCTTAAAGGCGGCGCGGCGGCTCTTAAATGGGCCTATGCCGGCACTATGCTCTTTGGGCTTGGGTCAGAGATTGCAGGAACAGCGGTTACGCGTTCCATCGCCAAGTGGTTCCGGGGAGGACCCATGGCTCTTGCCATGGGACTGCAGCTTGCTATTGCCCGTTTGGGTACCGCTTTTGCCCTGGTGCTTTCCCCGCGTCTTGTGCATTTTGTGGCGCTTGATGCCAGGGCAGATACCCGTCATTCCCGGCTTGACCGGGAATCTCCAGAGATGGCCGATCAGGTCGGCCATGACGAGATGTCCGAAGCCTCTGCCCCGGAGGAAAAGCATGAGATGGCCGATCAAGTCGGCCATGACGATGAGACCTTCCGGTTCAAGGACGTGCTGGGGGTTCTGGGGAACAAGAATTTCTGGCTTCTGGGGCTACTCTGCGTTCTGTTTTACAGCAGTATCATAGCGTTCAAGAAATTTGCCGGAGCCATCCTGGTGCCCCGATTTGACATTCCGGCCCAGGCTGCCGGATGCCTGATTGCCCATGCAATCCTTGCCTTTGCTCCTGCCGGGGTTCCCTTCTGGGGATATCTTGCAATGGTATTCCTGGGCTTTGGCTACTCACTTGTTCCCGCCGCTTTATGGCCATCAGTGCCCAAGATAGTCCCGGACAAAGTTCTTGGAACCACCTTTGCCCTTATCTACTGGGTCCAGAATCTCGGGCTCCTCAGCTTCAAGATGATTGCGGGAAATATTCTTGGCGCTCATTCGGCCCATACAGGAGGTCCCGTTGCGGTGGAGCTTATGTTCTTCGGGCTGTGCGTCGCGGCCGTTGCTGTGGCGTTTGTTTTCAGAAGTACATCGGCCCGTCATCCGGAGCTTGGTCTGGACGCCCCCAACAGGTAAAATCAGCCGCCTATACGTACCTGGAGGCCATGGTCACGGAGAATGGTCTCCAAGATGGCCATGTGTTCCTCGGGCGGGGCGGAAAGCCGGAGGCCCTCAGGATTATAGCGCGTGCCCATGCGCTCATGCTTCCCCTTCCCAATATCATGATAAGGAAGAAGGTCCACCACCTCCGGACGGCATGGAAGGGACTGAAGGAAGCCTGCCGTTGCGCTTATGTTCCTGGCCGATGCATTAACCTCCTCTATGAGCGGAATGCGTATCCAATAGGGTTTTCCCATGGAGGCCACCTCTTCAATATTCTGTAAGATGCGCTCATTGGGAACGCCTGTAAAGCGCTTGTGGATGTCAGAATCCATGGATTTCAAGTCTATGAGAAACAGTTCGCATTCTCCGGCAGCAGCCTTTACAATATCCCGGGAGGCATATAAAGTGGTGTCCACGGCCCTGTGAAATCCACGCCGGCCAAGTTCTCTGAGAAGCTCCAGCGTATAATCCGGATGCATCAGGGGCTCTCCTCCGCTTACGGTTACCCCTCCGCCTTTCATGACTCCGCGCTCTTTCTCTATTTCTGACATCAGTTCATTGAGAGGCCATTCCCGGCCGCAGATTTCCATGGCAAGGGCCGGGCAGGCGCTCTCGCAGGCACCGCACAGGATGCACGGCCTGCCGGTGGGGCGGATTCCTTCCGGGGTAAGGGCCAGGGCGGCCTCAGGACAGGCCTCCACGCAACTCCCGCATCCAATGCACTTGCCGCTTTTGTAAAGGCGCTGCTTCCCGGGAGCCCAGCTCTCGGGGTTATGGCACCATACGCACCTTAGCGGACAGCCCTTTAGGAAAATGGTGGTGCGTATACCCGGACCGTCATGGATGGCGTAGCGCTTTATGTCAAAAATCAAAGCCATGATGTAAAGATACTATTTTTTTATGAACTATACACCACTGGACCTGGTCCACCACATATTTGGACCTGGTCCACGGCATATTTGGACCTGGTCCACGGCATGGCTGAGTGAAATCCCGCAATTATGACCTTATTTGCTAGTTTTCACTTGCCCCAACGAGCGAAATCCCGCATTTTTGTCACTTTTTGCCGGTTTTCAGCCGGAGTTATACAAAAAGAAACGTTTCATCTT
>CACXNH010000150.1:0-2204 GCA_902768955.1 uncultured Bacteroidia bacterium
ACACTACCCTTTACGCACAACCGTGCTTTCGGGAAGGAGAGCTATTCAACTCTCATCCAGAACAAGTACCGCAGGCTCAAGGGTTTTGGTCAGGTGAAAAGGGGAGATGTGGTAGTGTTCGGGTTTCCCAATGGAGATACAGTCCTAAGCCGCCGTCCCGCAGACGATTATTACGCCTGGGTACGGGTTATCGGCCGGGAACGGACAATCTCCCAGTACGGTCCCGTCATAGTCCGGCCTTCAGACAAGAAGGACCATTACGTAAAGCGCTGTGTCGCCGTTCACGGAGACACGCTTGAAGTTAAGGACGGACTTGTATGGGTAAACGGAGTAAAGGAACCGGATTACCCCGGACGTCAGCTCACATACAAAGTAGTTACAAGCGGCTCCCGCATAAACCAGCTCAAACTGGAAGAGATGGGGCTCAACCTTCAGGAACTCTATTTCGATTCAAAGCTTCCGGGATACCCCATGATGCCTTTGACGGAAAAAAGCCTTGAGAAGGTAAAGGAAATAGGAAGCGTGGTGGAAGTGGTTCCAAACCTTGAAACCTTCCCCTCCGCCGGAGCAGAAACCGCAATCTTCCCCTTCACCGGGAAAACGCGCTGGACTTCGGATTATTTCGGCCCTCTCTGGATACCTGAAAAAGGTGCCACTGTGCAGTTGAGCCTTGAGAACCTGCCACTCTATGAACGGATTATCCGGGATTATGAGCACAACAGCCTTGAAGTTCGGGATGGACAGATTCTCATTAACGGAGAACCCGCTACGGACTACACTTTCAAGCAGGACTACTACTTCATGATGGGTGACAACCGACATAACTCCCTGGACTCCCGCTACTGGGGTTTTGTCCCGGAAGACCATATAGTTGGTAAGCCCTCCATCATCTGGCTCTCAACGGACGGAAGCCGCAGCTTCCCCAAGAACATCCGCTGGAAGCGCTTTTTAAAACTTGTATAACAATAAAAAAGTAAAATATTATGTCAAAGGTTTGTCAGATAACCGGTAGGAAGAGAATGATCGGCAACAATGTCGCCCATTCCAAGCTGCGCACCAAGCGCGACTTCTCCCTGGTCAGAGGCCGAACAGCGTTTCATCACTCTTAAGGTGACCACCAAGGGTATGCGTATCATCGAGAAGAATGGTCTCGACGCAACTCTTAAGGCTGCCCAGGAGAAAGGATACGTAAGCCTTGTTTAACCCTTTAATCTTGTAAAATTATGGCAAAGAAACAGAAAGGAAACAGGGTGCAGGTCATCCTGGAGTGCACAGAGCAGAAAGCCAGCGGTGTTCCCGGTATGTCCCGTTACATCACCACCAAGAACAAGAAGAACACCCCGGACCGCCTGGAGCGTATGAAGTATAACCCCTACCTCAAGAAGGTTACCCTTCACAAGGAGGTCAAATAAAGTATAGGAGATCTAAACTATGGCAAAAAAAGCAGTTGCAACCTTCGACGCTAAGGCCGGTGCAAAGCACATGGTGAAGGTTATCCGCATGGAAAAGAGCCCCAAGACCGGTGCCTACGTTTTCGTAGAGCAGCTGGTTGAGGAAGGTAAGGAGAAGGACTTCTTCGCAAAGAAGTAACTCCGTTTTACATCCACCTGTCGCAGGTGGAATTACAAAATGTCGCAGGTCTGCAAAAATGGCAGTACCTGCGACGTTTTTTATCTTCTATGGCCGATTAGCGTCGCAGGTGACGCCAAAAAAACAGGGCTCAATGCAAAAACCCGGTTGTTTTGCATTTTCCGGTTTTTGGGCTTGGGGCAGATACGGGAGGGCGTGTTTTAACGAACTATTTGATTTCAAGACACTTAACAAAAACGGTGTTTGGTGCATGCAAGCGCTTAGCACATTCTATTAACGTTTGAAGGATGAGGATCTTCAGGAAGAGGGATAACCCGAGCGAATAGAGACATACACTCTTCAGGAAAACTCTACGCTCAAAAGCTAGTGGCAGTTAAGTGGTTAACGCTCAGTCGTTTACGCGATTCTTTGGGATTACCGGTTTTCCCAAAGAATCCAGTAACTAATTGATAGCCAGCGAGCTAACTGGCACCGCTACGGCATTAAGCATAGGGAGTTGGCAGGACAACTATCACCGCTACGGCATTACGCATAAGGAGTTGACAGGACAACTATCAACACTACGGCATTACACATAGGGAGTTGACAGGACAACTATCACCGCCACGGTCCTA
>CACXNH010000150.1:2229-10452 GCA_902768955.1 uncultured Bacteroidia bacterium
ACCGCCACGGTCCTACACTGAAGTGCTGGTTGGCGGGGAATACGCGGAATAAGGTCTATAGGAAGTATGAGAAATTAAAACATACTTTTACAACCGACTTTTGACATTGACCCAAAAACAGACCTGCAACGGAATGGCCGTTGACCTGCGACGTGTGTCTACTGTATATCTTCCAGTTTAAATAGGTCTTCTACGAATTCTTTCTTATCAAAGACCTTGAGGTCATGAATGCCTTCACCTATTCCCACAAACTTAATAGGGAACTTGTAGGTGTCGGTTATGCCCACAACCACGCCGCCCTTGGCGCTGCCGTCCAGTTTTGTGATGGCCATCGCAGTTACCTCCGTGGCTTTGGAGAATTCCCTGGCCTGGATAAATGCGTTCTGGCCGGTAGAGCCGTCAAGGACCAGCAGGACTTCATGGGGGGCGTCAGGGACTACCCTTCCTATGACGTTACGGATCTTTGACAGTTCATTCATAAGGTCCACCCTGTTGTGAAGGCGGCCGGCGGTATCTATGAGGACAACATCGGCCCCTTTTGCGACGGCGCTCTTTACTGTGTCAAAGGCCACGGATGCGGGATCTGCGCCCATTGCCTGCTTCACGATGTCTGCCCCGGCTCTTTCGGCCCATACGCAAAGCTGGTCCACGGCTGCAGCGCGGAAGGTATCGGCCGCACCTATAACAACCTTCTTGCCCTGCTCCCTGAGCATTGAGGCAAGTTTGCCGATGGTGGTGGTCTTGCCAACTCCGTTTACACCCACGACAAGGATCACATACGGTTTTTTGGTGAAATCAAAGGGCTGCACGGGAGCATCATCTCCCATAAGGTTTGCGATTTCATCCCGGATAAGGGCGGTGAGCTCCTGCATGTCCACGTATTTATCATTCTCTACGCGGTCCTGGATATTGTCAAGGAGTTTGAGGGTTGTCTCTACGCCCATATCGGAGCCAAGGAGGGCTTCCTCCAGGGCATCAAGGACATCGTCGTTTATAGTGGACTTTGCGGTGAAAGCCCTTCCCAGCTTCTGGAAGAAGCCAAGATTGGTTTTTTTTACGCCGTTTGCGAAAATACCCATATCAAATCTTTTTGAGTTTGCAAAGATACTCATTTTCTATGGATTCCGGCAGTTGTTTTTCCGTGAGGAAAAATGTAACTTTGTAGACTATTAGAAGATTTGTTTAAACTTGAAGATATACAATGAAACTTAGTTACGATTGGCTCAAAGAGTATCTTAAGTGTGACCTCACCCCGGAGCAGGTGGCGGAGGCTATGACATCAATAGGCATAGAGGTGGACAGCGTTGAAACCAAGGAAGTGGTTGAAGGCGGCCTCAAGGGCGTTGTGGTGGCTCAGGTTCTTACCTGTGAAGCACATCCTGACTCCGATCACCTTCACATCACCACCGTCAACGACGGTTCCCCGGAGCCCCTTACCGTAGTGTGCGGCGCTCCCAACGTGGCTGCAGGCCAGAAGGTTCTCTTTGCACGCCTTGGCACCGTCCTCCCCGGAGACTTCAAGATCAAGAAGTCCAAGATCCGCGGCGTGGAGAGTTTCGGAATGATATGCGCAGAGGATGAACTTGGAATAGGCACCAGCCATGACGGCATCATGGTGCTCCCGGATGATGCCCCCACAGGCGTTCCTGCAAAGGAATACCTTGGTCTCAAGGATGAGTCCGTGATTGAGTATGAAATCACCGCAAACCGTATAGACGCAGCTTCCCACATCGGCGTTGCCAGGGACCTTTACGCATACCTTTTCAGCAAGGGGATAGAGGCTGAGCTTACCCTTCCTTCCGTGGAAGCATTCAAGGAAGGGGAAGGGGAGTCCATTCCCGTAGAGGTACTTACTGCCGATGGCGCCCCCCGCTACACCGGCATCACCGTGAAGGGCGTGAAAGTGGCCCCCAGCCCGCAGTGGCTGCAGGACAGGCTCCTTTCCATCGGCCTTAAGCCCATCAATAACGTAGTTGACATCTCCAATTTTGTGCTGTTCGAGACCGGCCAGCCGCTCCATACCTTCGATGCTGCAAAGATTGACGGCGGGAAGGTAATCGTGCGCCGCGCGAAGGAGGGAGAGCCCATCCGTACCCTTGACGGGGTGGAGCGCAAACTCAAGGCAAATGACGTTGTCATTGCAAACGCAAACGGGCCCATGTGCATTGCGGGCGTGTTTGGCGGAGAAGATTCAGGAGTATCTGACAGCACCGTAGACGTATTCATCGAGGGCGCATACTTTGACCCCGTGAGCATTCGCAAGACCG
The DNA here is from genome assembly GCA_902768955.1 of uncultured Bacteroidia bacterium. Lineage (GTDB taxonomy): Bacteria > Bacteroidota > Bacteroidia > Bacteroidales > UBA932 > Cryptobacteroides. The sequence continues at coordinate 4,497 of CACXNH010000150.1, forward strand.
CCAAGAGCCAGACTCTTTCCACGGACGCAAGTTTCCGCTTTGAGCGTGGCGCAGACCCTGAGGCCGCACTTTACGCCGCAAAGCGCGCCGCCCTCCTCATCACTGAGGTTGCAGGCGGAAAGGTTGTGGGCAAGGTCCGTGAGTTCTATCCCAGGCCCATCGGCCGTGCCATGATTCAGCTGGATTATAACCGCATAGAGCATTTCATCGGGAAGAAGATAGGCCACGGAACCATCCGGAAGATCCTTGAGGGCCTTAACTACCAGTTTGTGGAAAAAACGGCCACCGGTGCACTTGTGGCAGCCCCCACTTATATGGTGGACGTAACCCGTGAATGTGACGTAGTTGAGGAAATCCTCCGCATCTACGGCTACAACAATATAGAACTTCCTCAGACACTGAAGATGAGCGTCCAGCCCAGCGCCCAGCCGGACCCCGAGGCCATCCGCAACAACATCTCCAACTTCCTTGCCGCCAACGGCTTCACGGAAACCATGAATAACTCCCTCACCAAGGAGGATTATTATACAAAGCTTGAGACCTATCCCGCAGAGCGCTGCGTGCGCATCGTGAACCCTCTGAGCAGTGATCTCAACGTGATGCGCCAGACCCTCCTCCTCAGCGGTCTTGAGGTTGTGGCATATAACCTTAACCGCCAGGCATCGGCCCTTAAGTTCTTCGAGTACGGTTCCGTATACCAGAGGCTCCCGGAAAAGGACGGCACCACCCTTGAGAGCTACGAGGAACACCGCTGCTTCTCCCTCTTCCTCACCGGCACCCCGGACAAAGTTTGGAGAAATCCCGCCAACAAGTCCAACTTCTTCCAGCTCAAAGGCTATGTAGAGGCCCTTATGGCCCGCTACCGCGTGGATGTCGCCACTCTCATTTCCGGCTCCGCTCCCGCAGACATTTTTTCAGAGGGCATCACTTACAGCCTCCCCGGCCGTGAGCCCGTGCTACTTGCAACCGTTGGCACCATCAATCCTGTCCTTGCAAAGCGCTTCGGAATCAAGCAGCCCGTCTTTGCCGCAGAGATCAACTGGGAAGTGTTCTTCACTCTTGTAAAGCGTGACAAGTTCTCCTTCAAGGAGCTGCCCCGCTTCCCGGAGGTCCGCCGTGACCTTGCCATCCTTCTTGGAGAGAACGTGCCTTATGCAGATGTAAGGAAATCGGCCATACGTGCCGGCAAGAAGCTCATAAAGAGCGTAACCCTGTTTGACGTTTACCGCGGGGAAAAGATTCCCGCCGGCAAGAAGCAGTATGCCCTTAACTTTGTGCTGCAGGACCCTGAGCGCACGCTCACTGACATTGAAGTGGAAAAGACCATGGAAAGGGTTCTGGATGCCCTTAAGGCAGATTTCGGTGCAGTTTTGAGGTAGATGGCCCGTTTGAGTCATATCGTCTTTGTGGTGCTGTTGCTGCTGGCCCTTCAGGCCTGCGGCCCCAAGAGGATATCCAAAGGTGATATGGAGGAGATATTCTATCTTATGTTTCTTCAGGACCAGAAGATAAAGCAGGACCGCACCCTCAAACAAATGGCCGATACAACCCTTGTATACGCCGGTATCCTTGAATCCAAAGGCTATGACACGGACGATTACCTCTACAGCCTCCATGAATACCTGGCAGAGCCGGAGAAGATGGAGAAGATAATGGGTAACGTGGCAGAGCGCCTGGAGAAGGAACTGAAGGTTGTAAGGAGTGAGGTGGAAGTGGAAAAGTGGCGTGACAAGATGCTTTCCATCTACAAGAAAAAGATTGATACAACCAAATTCCCCAAGCCCCGTATAAGGCCCGTAGATACCCTTAAAGTCCGTTTTGACGGGGACAGCGCCTACATGCACAAGGAAATAGACTCCCTTAAGCTTATTCCCCCTCTGACGGTTCAAATAGATTCACTATGAGATACACGGCCCGCACAGTTTATACCCTTGCAGGTGAGCCCATAGAGAGCGGCTACGTAGATGTGGCCCAGGACGGTACCATACTGGCCGTGGGTCATACTGAGGGCCCGGTGGAGGATGGTATTATCTGCCCCGGCTTTGTAAACGCCCACTGCCACGTGGAACTCTCCTACATGAAGGGCCTTTTCCGCAAGGGAACGGGCATGGCGGGCTTTATAGACCAGATCAATGAGCTCAGGGACACTTCCTCCATGGAGGACAAGATTGCAGCCCTGAAGGAAGCTATGGACGGGATGTGGGCCCAGGGCGTCCAGGCTATGGCCGATATCTCCAATTGCGCAGATTCCTTTGAGGTCAAGGCCTCGCACCCCATGTACACCCGCAGTTTCCTGGAGGTGTTCGGGGCTGTCCCTTCGGAGTGTGATTCCGTTATGGAATATGTCACCTCTCTTCAGGAAAAGGCCGCTTCCTATGGCCTTGACGCTGCCCCTGCGCCCCATTCCTGCTACACAATGAGCCCGGAACTTGTGACGGCTTCATCGGCCGCAGGGCTTAAGAGCGGCTTCCTCTCATTCCACTGCGAAGAGTCGGAGGAAGAAGAGGAGATGATGCGTTACGGACGCGGCCCCATGTGGGACAACCGCGTGAGAAACGGCATCCCTACGCCTCCCGTTACGGGTACAAGCTCGCTGGAGTACTTCCTTGAGAGGGTTATGGCCGCTGTGCCGGCTCCCGTCCCCGGGAACGTCCTCCTTGTGCATGAGTGCTGCCTTACCCCGGAAGGAGCAGCCCGCGCCCGTGAGGTGCTCCAGCACCCCTACATTGCGGTTTGCCCTTTGTCAAACCTGTTCATCCACAATACCCTTCCCCCCATCCCCGTGATGAGGGAGAGCGGTATTCCAATATGTATCGGCACGGATTCCCTGTCTTCCAATGACCAGCTGTCAATGATAGATGAGATAATGTGCCTCAAAAAGGCATTTGACCTTCCCATGCAGGAGGTCCTTACCTGGGCCTGCCTTAACGGCGCACGTTTCCTTGGCCTCCAGGACCGCCTCGGCACCCTGGAGCCCGGCAAAGCCCCCGGCGTAGTGCGCCTCTGTCATTCCGAGCCTTCTCTCTGTCATTCTGAGCGCAGCGAAGAATCTCCTCTAATCTCCAGCCGCCTATGTTAAGGGAAGACACTGTTTTCGGCCCCATTTTCAGCCGCAGGCTGGGTAGTTCCCTTGGCATAAACCTTCTGCCAAGAGAGGGCAAGGTATGTAACTTTGACTGCATCTACTGCGAGTGCGGCTGGAACAAGGACGGGCTTAATGACCGTTCGCTTCCATCGGCCTATGATGTTGAGGAAGCACTTCGGGCAAAGCTTTCTGCCTGCCTTGAGGCCGGAACTCCCATAGATTCCATCACTTTCTCCGGAGACGGTGAACCTACTCTCAATCCGGAGTTTGCGGCAATCATAGACATTACCATAAGGCTCCGGGACAGATACTATCCCGCCGCAAAGGTGTCCGTCCTTACAAACGCCACCCGCTGCGGAGAGCCCGGTATCTTTGAAGCACTCCGTAAGGTGGACAATCCCATCCTCAAGCTGGATGCGCCCACGGACGCCCAGGTGGCACTTGTCAACCGTCCGGCAGGGGAGTATCACGTTTCCAGGATAGTTGAATGGATGGCCCGCTTTGAGGGGAATTTCATCCTCCAGACCATGTTCCTCAGAGGTCCCGGCTATGCCACGGAAGACTGGGTGAAGGGATGGATGGATATTGTAAGGGAAATCAAACCCCGTGAGATCCAGGTGTACACCATAGACCGGGAAACCCCTATGAAAGGCCTCGGGAAGTACTCCTATGGAGAGATGTTCTCCCTTGTGCAGCCGCTTATAGACGAAGGATATAAAATACAAATTAAAGAATAAAACTACTATGTCACTATCTGCAAAATACGGCTATACGCCGGACAAAGAGGCCATAGACCGCCAACTTGCCCTTATTGCCCAGAACCTTGAGAACATAGCCTCCGAGGATCTTTACAAGGCCTGCTTTGGCATCATGGACCAGACCACCCTTTCCTCAGACGATACTCCCGCTTCCGTAAAGAAGATGGTTGAAAAGGTGAACGGCATCCCCGCCGCTTTCCCCGGCTGGCCGCTTCCCGCATCAGTGTGCGTGTACCCCAACCTTGGCCACGTTGTAGCTGAAACCCGCAAGGACCCCGCCCTCCACGTGACCACAGTTGCAGGCTGCTTCCCCACATCCCAGAGCTGGATTGAGGTGAAGCTCCATGAGATTGAAATGGCTGTGCGCGGCGGCGCCGACGAAATTGACATAGTCCTTGCCCTCAACAGTTTCCTTGCAGGGGATTATGAGACCGCAGGCGCAGAGATCAAGGCTTCCCGTGAATGCATAGACCGCGTAGCAAAGGAACTTGGCCGTCCCGTAGTCCTCAAGGTCATCCTTGAGACAGGCCTTCTTGCCACTCCGGAACTCATTGCCGACGCCTCCTTCCTTGCCATGGAGAACGGAGCCCATTTCATCAAGACATCTACCGGAAAGGTGAAGGTTAACGCCACTCCCGTTGCCGCCTGGGTAATGTGCGAGTGCATCAAGAAGTACTATGAGGCTACAGGCGTGAAGGTTGGCTTCAAGGCCGCCGGCGGCATTGCATCGGCCCTTGACGCAGTGTGCTACTGGACTATCGGTAAAACCATTCTTGGAGATTCCTGGATGAACAAGGACCTTTACCGCTTTGGAGTATCCTCCCTTGCCAACAAACTCCTCAGTGCCGTTTCCGGCAGCACGGTCACATACTTCTAGGCCGCGAAACACATACTTTGCCTTTTTCCCCCTGACGGCCGCCATTGAAACCGTAGCGCAGTTCACCTGGTCCCTGTAGAGGGACGGGGAGGTTCTTTTCGCGCCATCAGAGACAGGCCTTACCTTTAAAAATAAACATTTCTCCTCATGATTCTTCTTCTCAAGCCGGAATCTGGCCGGCTTGAAAGGGTGATATCAAATATTTGTTTTTTTAATTATATTTGTAATTCATTATGAATCAATTGAAGAAAGTTATATACGTTGTTCCGTTGTGCCAGGCAGTCCGGCTGGAGCCCAGGGAATCCATAGCCCAGTCGTCGCCCCTTAGCGTGATTCTGCTTACGGAAATCAATGGGCAAAATGCTATCATTGATATTGAACATCTTGGCTATGAGAGTTTATAAACTGGCTGCATTTATGGCCCTTGCGCTTTGGTCCTGTTCCAAGGAGCCCCGCGAAAGCGGCGGCCTGGTGCTGCATACAATCTCGGCCGGGATTGCGGGAACTACCAAGACGCAACTGGCTGCAGAATACACGGACGTCTTTTGGTCCGTGGGTGATCAGGTTGATGTGTGGGTAGGGGGGACCGCGTATGAGTTTACCAGCACGCTCCCGGAAACATCCAGTCAATCTTTATTCCAGGGACTTGCTCCGGCCGATATGGGCACCTCCTGGGTGCTGGTGTATCCGAAGGGAGCCAGCACCGGCAAGAGCGGCAACGTGATATCGGCCACCCTTCCTGCCACGCAGACGGCAAGGACTAACAGCTACGACCCTTCCGCCGCACTTCTCTACGGTGTCAGCCAAACTACCAGCAGCACCACCTGCAAGCACCTCTATTCCGGCATCCGCATTATGTTCACCCAAACCGGAATCCGGCGTGTGAGCCTCAGGGGAAATGCCGGAGAAAAGATAGCAGGAGATTTCACATTTGATTATTCCGACGGAACTATCAGCAGCGGCACTTCGGAGACCATTGTCCTGAATGCTCCCGGAGGCGGTACTTTTGAAACTGGCAAGTGGTATTTCATCCTCTGCCTTCCTACCGTTTTCTCCAGGGGAATCACCATTACGGCCGATAATGGTTCCCAGGTGGGGTATTTCACAACCGGGACTTCCACTACCTTCTCAAGGGCCAAAATCAAGAACAAAGAGAATTTTACTATAAATAATTGGGCCAATATAGGCTCGGCGGGTACGGTTCACTACGGCCCGGCCAATACCATCTGCCTCCGG
>CACXNH010000150.1:10459-15070 GCA_902768955.1 uncultured Bacteroidia bacterium
CGGTATGGAAACAACGGCCGAGGCTGCTCTCCCGGATGGAGCGGAGGTACTGTGGGGCAATTCCACTGCTTCCCTTTCCGGAACCACCCTCACACTTAACGCTTCCGCTACTGAGGGCAGCAGCCTTGTAGCCATCAAGAAGGGAGACACTATCCTCTGGTCATTCCTGGTGTGGGTTACTGCCTCGGATCCGGCCAGCATAGACTTGCCCTCCGAAGCCAAGCTCCAGGAGCCCCTGGGCGGTCAGTTGTACTTCCAGTGGGGCCGCAAGGATCCGCTGCTTTCTTCGGCAAGCCATGCTCCCAATCAAGGGACTGACGGCCTGGCTTATTCCATAGCCCACCCTACGGATTTCATCAATGAAGATAGCGTTACTGTAAGTGCACGGGACTGGTTCAGCGCCGGGGAAAGTGGTCAGGATTCCAGTCTTTGGGGAGCCGACGGAGCCAAAACTGTCTGGGATCCCTGCCCGCAAGGATACAGGGTGCCGTCGGAAGATGACGTCAATTTTGATTTTGACTTCTTTGCTGTCAACTTTGCCGAGATGGGGTACATCTCCCATAATGGTCTGTATTCCTATGGCAGGTCATACTGGACACGAACTGCTTACGGAGAATCTTCCTCAGCACTGGATGATGGCGATTATACTTATACCAATGTTATCTTGTCCCTAAGCCGGGAGATCGCATCCCCCGTACGTTGCATAAAAGAATAAACGAACAAACAAATAAATAATGAATGCTATGAACAAAATGAAATTAATGGCTGCGGCCTTTCTCTTTATCGGTGCCGCCGCTATCGTTTCCTGCGAAAAGAAGAACCCTGAGCCGCAAGAGAACCCTCATCCGGTAGGGAACTATCCCAATGATGACGTGGAACTTCTTGTAAATCAGATTGTAAGCCTTGACGAGAAAGGAGATATTATCCGCACGGAAGGTATTCAACTGAATCAGGATTTCCCGGGACAGATTACCATTGTCGCAGAAAACTTTGAAGAAGCCGAGAAGTATTTCCTTTCCCTGATTCCGAGCGATGCCGACCATTTCAAAAATGGGGACAATCACATCTGGAATCTCAGGGATACCCTGGGCGTCACCAAGGGAACGGCAACGTTCAAAAAGGTCAGCGGCGCCGTAGACGGCCGGGTAGCCGAGATCGAGATTCCCGTCTGTGCCCGTCCGCTGGAATCCGTCAGCTTCATTCCCAAGAGCAAGCTTCCCCTGAACGACGATTATTTCGACATCTCCAACTGCGATGCCCTGGATTATTTTCAGCTTGGCTCTATCGTCAAGTTAGAGAAAGGTAAGCTCCCTGAGGGCGCAATCATGGAGGCGAACAATTTCAACAGAGGAACCGGAGACTTTGTCGTTCTGCAGACTTATGAACCCGGACAAAGGAACGGTATCCTGGTCAGGCTCGAGACCACCAATCATAATTATATAACTAACGGTTCTGATTCCGAGACACACCGTAAGCGTGCGTCCTACGAATGGGATCTCAGGAAGATTCATAACGCTTTGGTTGACAGGCCTTCGCTCCATAGTGTTCTCAAGGATGCAAAGATGAATGACTGGCAACATCATTTTATGTGCAAGAAAAACAACGGAGATGACAGGGATTACCGCTATCACATCAAAGATGACAAAGGTGTTCAGCAGCTTCATTTCTTCGGCAGTTGGTACTATTACGAGGCGTTTATGTATTCCTTCCACGTGGATCAAAGAAGCGATGGCGAATATGTCGTGGAAATTACTTTTATGTAAAATAAGATGAGATTGCGTCATTTATTTGCCTTCGTCTCCATTCTTCTTTTTGCTGCATCCTGCTCGCAGAAAGAATTTGAACCAAGGGACGACAGTATCCGGGAATACAGTCTCGAACTCATCAATGATGATTATACCGCGACCACCGTACTGGATAAGATCGGCGATACGCAGATCAGCCAGGTGCTGAACCAGCCTTCGTGGGTAAGCGAGATCAAACGTGAGGAGGCGCTGCTGAACGGAAGTATGGTCCTTGATGTCTCGGTGAAGTCCGATCCTTCCCTGGAAGATTTCCGCGAGGCCCGTTTGACCATTGAGATGACAAATGGTGCTACCGCCATTCTTACGCTCTCCCAGAGAGCCGGACTTCCGGTAGGATTCAACGACGGTGAATCCCCGTCGGTAAACAAGAAATTCGAAGAATGCTGGTGGAAAGAAAATTTCATCCAGCTTGTCACCTCTGTCCAGACCATCAACGATCGCCCGCAGGCTATCACCGAGGAGACCCCTCTCCCGTGGAACCCGTCCGCTCCCGGGCTCCAGCAGAATCTGCCGGACGAAGAGCTGGAGCAAATGATGAAACATAAGGAGAATTGGTTAATGGCTTTCAACACCACCGGCATCAAGACTCCCTCCTGTGTCCATCTGAATTATTTCGGCCTGTACAATATCAACACGGCGACACTTCGCATCTTCTATTACTGGCCGGAGGAACTGATTCCCGAGTCCGGAGCCAACGACCACCTGTGGTATGTCAGGTTCAAGGGCTCCCAGGCGGAGCACAACTCCACGCAGTTCGCCGTTCCGATCAACCACGAATTGAAGCGCGGAACAGATGCCTACACTATTTTTGAGAAAAAGGCAGGCACCTATTACACCTCTGCGCTGACTTCAGAGATGTCTCCTGCGAACAATTACGTCATCGTCCCCAAGATTGGATGGTGGGCCTTCGATTTGGACTTATCTGCCATGCGAAAGGATTCGTTCTTTGACAATTACCAGCAGATAACCATCGGGATGGACCTTTTTGACCAGCAGAACATCATTCTGAACTCGCTGATCAAGGGCGGTCTGGACGGCACGCTGACCGGCAATCTTGATCTCTCCGCCCTCCTTCCTAAGTCCACGAGTCACTCGGGGAAGATTGTTCCTTCCATTACATCATCGCTGTCTTCTTTTTTGACAAACAAGTTCGTGCTGGATTATTTCTTCGGTGGCGGAGCTGCTGGCGTTGGAGGCGATGCTGGTGCCGGTGGCAATGGCGGTGCCGCTGCCCCTGCCCCTGCTCTCAGGGGATCGAAGCGGGTCGTCTCGGCCGCAGGCGGAGTGGCAATGGTCGCAGCCGGTTGCCTGGTTTCCCTGATCGGAAATCTGGTCAAGGCGTATGGGGACGAGGATGCGGATAAAGATGCCAAGAAAACACTGGGACAGATGGATGCCAAGATTACCTATGATCTGAACGCGACGATGACCACGGAAGGCTTGATAAAATCCCCGCGTTCCCATAAAGTCCCCAGTGTCCGTATCCCCCTCGACTATTTCCGGAATATCGCCAGCCAGAAGACCAAGTCGGGATACGCTGACCTTGAAATCGGAAAAGGCTTCTGGAACATCAGCAATGACCCCGTGGTCTATATTGTCAAGGATGCTTACTGGGCCAACAAGGCGCAGGCGACTTACTACTCCAGGACGCCGATTTCCTGGTACCGGTCGGGGCAGGAAAAGGCGGAATATGATGTCTCGATGTCTCCGCAGCTGCTCGGGATGCGGCTGATTTCCTTCTTGGATCCCACTTCCATCGGCGATGTGGTCCTGAACGAAAGCCTCTTCGGCCATCCCAGCAAGATGGCAGTCTCGGTCAGTTACGGTGTTTATCCAAACTCCGAACCAGGTTATACCGACTGGTTCCGTCAGGCGACAACCTTGGAGTATACGCCGCTTACCATCTCGGATTCCCGCAAATCCGACAAGGTTTCCACCGGTAACGTTCCCGGAGCCAGCGCGGCTCCTTTCAAGGTGTTCAAGCAGCCCTACAACAAAGATCTGTTCAAAGTGGGAATTGGCAACTCCTATCCTGACGACATTGCAACCAGGCTCAGTTCGCAGACTATGGGTGGGGATATCGAACGCCGTTACTATGGCAATTCGCTGTTCTTCTGCAACAAGAACGCGAATTATTCTACGGTGGACAATGTCCAGTATGTCGCCGATCCGCAGATTTTCCTGCCCTTCAACGAAGATAGGCGTGTGATTGCGGACCCGGACATCCCGGATATGGTGGTTTCTGTCAACATCACCTTCCTCAGCAAGGGACCGCTGGAGGAAGAGGAGACTTGGAAGACCTATACGCTCCGTTATGTCCCCAAGGTCCAGCTGATTGCCGCAAAGGATGTGAAAGGCATCGCCGACAAGATCGTTGCCAAGAAAAACGGTGGTCTGCCTTCCTACATGAACTATATTACAGCCCCTGCCCACCAGGGCATTGTCAAGGCATATTCCGATGCAATAAGCACCCAGCTGTCGAAGTAAACTTGAATCGAAGTTGCGTAATATGGCTCCTCATCCTGGCCGTTTCTGCCGCTTGCGGTAAGACGCAGCCGGATGAGGAGCTTTCCCTTTCGCCGCGGGAGCTTACGGTGCTTATCGGCACGGACGGCTATGGCGACGGGAGTTATAACGACACCATGCTGGAGGGCATCCTGGGCTTCTGCAAGGACCATCCGGATGTGAATCTGAGCCTCCAGCAGCCGGAGAGCATTGCCGATGCCGGGAAGCGGCTGGACGCCTGGCTCTCGGAGGAAGAAAGTGCAGACCGCGCCCTCATCCTCGCCAGCAATACCTACGAGGA
>CACXNH010000151.1 GCA_902768955.1 uncultured Bacteroidia bacterium
GTAGCAGGGTGTTTTTCCGCTCCAGGGAGAGCCGAATACGCGTACCTCACCGCCGGGCATGAGCCTGAGGACCGGGTTGTCGTCGTTGAGGAGCCATGTGCCGGGAATGTATTTGAGCCACAGGCTGCTGTGGGTGCTTTTTCCGGTGCCGCTCTTACCAAGGAATAGATATCCCTTCCCATCCTTTACCACAACGGAAGAGTGCATTTCCAGCGCTCCCATCCTGGCCGATGCAAATGTGAAAAGGAGCATCAGGGAGTTGTTGAACGCAAATATGTCATCCTTGCCGGGAAGTATGAGGCGGGCCTTGGTGAAATCCGGGTTCATTGTGAGTTCCATGGCTTCCGGGTGGCCGGGAAGGGGACAGGTGCGGGATGCTATAGAGGCATCGGCATTCTTGTATAGGCTTATTTCAGGGAAAAGCGGGCCGTCGGCTGTCTTGTAAAGGAGTTTCCCAGAGGGCACCGGCAGCGGACCGTGAATGATGTCAATTTCAAAAAGGGGGTTCTCTCCGGGTTTCAGGGCAGAAACGAATGGTTTCATGTTCATCAGACTGTCCGGGAGGAAGGTGTCTCCTGAACCGTTCACCCTAAATGGGAGATCTGCCACTCTGTATATTCTTGTGGTATTCATAATCATCCACAAAACTAACAATAATAGCTCAAAACACAAAGAATAATTTAGTATCTTTGTAAACTTTGACAAAAGAAAGCAGCATAATCATAAGGAACGCCCGTGAGAACAACCTCAAGGGTATTACCGTGGAAATACCTCGCGGTAAACTAGTTGTCATTACCGGAGTGAGCGGCAGCGGAAAGAGTTCCCTGGCCTTTGATACCCTTTTTGCAGAGGGCCAGCGCCGCTTTGCCGAGAGCCTTTCCTCCTATGCACGCCAGTTCCTTGGCAGGATGTCAAAGCCTGATGTGGATATCATCGAAGGTATTCCTCCGGCAATTGCCATAGAGCAGAAGGTTAACATCAAAAACCCTCGCTCCACGGTTGCCACAACCACGGAAATATATGATTATCTGAGGCTTTTGTTTGCGCGCATCGGCCGCACTTATTCCCCGGTGAGCGGCTGTGAAGTCAAGGCCCATTCCGTGAAGGATGTGCTGGACTACCTCTCCGACGGAAGAGAACACGCCGTATACATCCTTGCCGAATCCAGATGGAGTTCCAGAAAAGATAAAGTGGAATATCTTCTCTCTCTTAAGGAGGAAGGCTACAGCCGACTTTTCAATGTAGAGGATGAAAGCATACTGAGCATTGAGGATATCCTTAAGATGAACGGAGAGTATCCAAAGAACCTTCTCCTTCTATTAGACAGAGTCAAGATTCATCCCCCCATTGATGCCGATACTTCCATGCGTCTCAACAGTTCGGTTCAATCGGCATTCGATATGGGCGGAGGAGATGTTTATCTATGGGAAAAGGCTCAGGATACACAGGTGGTGGACCAGGTTCATGGTATGCAGGTGGTGGACCAGGTCCAGGACAATTCTGGACGAGGTGCCATTTTAGGTGGTGGACCAGGTCCAGCCACTATGCCCCAGAGGTACCTGGAAGGCACACCCGGTGGACCAGGTCCAGGGGGGGAAATTGCACCTGGTCCAAAAACTGGGTGGACCAGGTCCACTAAAGGGGGACACCTTGTGAAGTTTTGCGCCAGGTTTGAACTGGACGGGATTACGTTCAGGAAGCCGGACGAGTACCTTTTCAGTTTCAACAGTCCGCTGGGTGCCTGCCCCGTGTGCGGCGGCCTGGGGAAGATAATCGGCATAAGCGAGGACCTTGTGGTTCCGGACAAGACAAAGAGCATCTACGACGGCGCCATTGCCTGCTGGAGGGGAGAGAAGATGAGTTGGTTCAAGGACCAGCTCATAAAGAATGCGGAGAGGCTGGGAATCCCTATCTTTGAGCCTTACTGCAAACTTACCGAGGAGCAAAAACACGTCATCTGGACATACAGGGGTGATTACGAGGACCCGGACGCATACTGCGGCATAGACCAGTTCTTTGAATGGGTGGAGAGCAACCGCTATAAGATCCAGTACAAGTATATGTTAAGCCGATACAGCGGCAGAACCACATGTACGGCCTGTGGCGGCAGCAGGCTCCGTAAGGAAGCACTGTACGTAAAGATTGCCGGAAAGACCATCCATGACCTTCTGTCCATGACAGTTGAGGACCTCCTGAAATGGTTTGATGAGATGCCCGGTCAAGCCGGGCATGACGTGATTTCCGGCCCCGACGTCATTGCCGGGCATGACGTGATTTCCGGCCCCGACGTCATTGCCGGCCCCGACCGGCAATCTCTTACCGAATATGAGTTGGAAGTTGCCGGGAAAACCATAGAGGAAATCAAGTACCGTCTCCAGTGCATAGAAGACGTAGGTCTTGGGTATCTGACGCTAAGCCGTACGATGAACACTCTCTCCGGCGGAGAAAGCCAGAGGGTGAACCTTGTGACTGCCCTCGGAAGTTCCCTGGTGGGGTCCATGTACATCCTGGACGAGCCTTCGATCGGCCTGCATCCCAGGGATACCGACAGGCTCATTGCCGTATTGAGGAGGCTCAGGGACATTGGAAATACTGTTGTTGTAGTAGAGCATGACCCTGAAATCATAAAGGCGGCCGATTACCTCATAGACCTTGGCCCCCGGGCTGGTGTGGGTGGCGGCGAGGTGGTATTTGAAGGGAAGATTCCCGATCAGGTCGGGAATGACGGCGTAAACGTCATGGCCGACTCCGATCGGCCATCCCTTACCCTGGAGTACCTCTTTGGCCTCAGGAAGCAGTACCAGCGGGAAAAGAACCCCTGGAGGTATTCCATTACCATAAAGGGAGCCATGCAGAACAACCTCAAGGACATAGACGTGAGGATTCCTCTCAATGTGTTCACCGTGGTGAGCGGCGTTTCCGGCAGCGGAAAGAGTTCCCTGGTGGGAGACATCCTGTACCCGGCCATGCACCGCAGGCTCAATGAAACCGGGGACGTACCTGGCACGTTCAAGGGCCTGGAAGGTGACCTCAGCCGCATCACGCGGGTGGAGTACGTGGACCAGAACCCTATCGGCAAGAGTTCCCGCTCAAACGCCGTCACATACCTAAAGGTCTACGACGATATCCGCAAACTCCTAGCCCAGCAGCAGTACGCCCGCATCAACGGCTTCACGCCTTCATATTTCTCCTTTAACCAGGAGGGCGGAAGGTGCCCTGAATGCCAGGGAGACGGCTTTGTGAGGATTGGCATGCAGTTCATGGCCGATGTCACCATGGTGTGCGAATCCTGCGGCGGCAAGCGCTTCAAGCCGGAAATCCTGGAAGTGAACTACAAGGGCCTTAACGTGAGCGATATCCTGGACCTCAGCGTAGACGAGGCCATAGCCTTCTTCGGGGCACAGAAGGAGCCCGAAGCAACTGCTATTGCGGCAAAACTCCAGCCGCTTGTGGACGTTGGCCTTGGCTACATAAAACTTGGACAGCCTTCCAGCACACTCTCCGGAGGTGAGAGCCAGAGAATCAAGCTGGCATACTTCCTTTCCATCAGCGAAGGTGCCCGTGACAAGATTCTTTTCATTTTTGACGAGCCCACAACAGGCCTCCATTTCCATGATGTGCAGAAGCTCCTCCGCTCCTTTGACGCCCTCCTCCAGAAGGGACACACCGTGCTTGTGGTGGAGCATAACCTGGACGTAATAAGGGCTGCCGACTGGGTGATAGACCTTGGTCCCGACGCCGGAGACAGGGGAGGAGAAGTAGTGTTTGAAGGCACTCCCGAAGACCTTAAGAAACAAGGAAAAACATTTACAGCACAATACCTATGAAAAAGATTGCAGCCATAACCATGGTCCGTAACGACGACTTCTACCTCCGCAAGTGGGTCCAGTATTACTCCCGCGAACTTGGTGGAAAGGAGCACCTTTATATCTATTATGATGGCCTGGACCAACAGGTGGGGGACTTCTGCAGGGGCACCAACACATTCAAGGTTCCAAAGATAGGGAAGAAGGTTGTAGAGGCCGAAAAAGGCCGGCTGCAGTTCCTTTCCTGGAAGGCGGCGGAACTCCTTTCCGGCGGTTATGATCTTGTCATTGGGGTTGATGCCGATGAATTCATAGTGGTGGACCCCAAACTTGGCAAAACGCTTGTGGAGTACCTGAGCGGCCTTAAGATCAAGGGCTCATGCTCTGCCCTGGGCCTTGATTTCGGCCAGAAAATAGGCGTTGAGGGTGATATTACGGATGAAATACCCTTCCTGCAGCAGAGGCATTATGCCCAGCTTGGAACTCGATACACAAAGCCCTCAATCCTGGCGGAGCCCCTTACCTGGGGCAGTGGCTTCCACCGCATCAAAGGGAAGAACTTCCACATTGCCAAGGACCTGTATCTTTTCCACTTCGGGTATTTTGACCAGAAGCGCCTTGAAGACCGTTTCAACGACAAGGACCGCCTGAAACAGGGCTGGGGCAAGCACATGAAGAAGCGTTCACGCGCCATCCGTCTTGTGACGGAACTGCCGGCCCGGTTCCGCACCCGCGGAGCGACGGCCCGGTCCTACATGATGAAGCCTTCGCTCAACATGAAGTTGCGCAC
>CACXNH010000152.1 GCA_902768955.1 uncultured Bacteroidia bacterium
ATAGAACTGGATCATCTTCTTTCTGTCCATATGGAACAGTTTCAGAAGAAGGGGGTTGGGGCCATAGTAACTCATATGGACCATAATACTGAAATCCAGCAGCGGATCTCCGTAACTGAAATCTCCAAGGTCTATCCAGTACACCTTCCCCTGGGCCGTAATGATATTGCAGGGGTTGAGGTCTCCGTGAAGGCAGGTGGTGGCGGGCTCAAGCTCATCAATATAGCCGATAAGCCTTTCCTTGATAGGCTCAGGGATGGTTTTATTGGCCGATATCATCTCCCTGGTCCTGAGGCTCATACTGTCAAATACCTCCGTATTGCAGGGAATGGCGTGAAGAGCCTTGGTGTATTCCGCAGTGACTGCGGCAAGTTCACTAAGGCGCTCGGGGTGATCGGCAATGATCTTTCCGAAGGACTCCTTGCCCTGGATCCGCTGTACGATCATTCCGTAGCGCTCCCCGTCCGTTACAAACTCATAGGGCTCCGCCGAAGGAATGCCCATATCGTATACGGCCTTTGAGCGCAGGAATTCTTCCCTGGCCTTGTCTTCCGTTACGCTGGCCTTGTTGAGTTTCAGGATTACGGAATCGTCGGTCTTGTTATAATATGACTCCCCGAAGCCTCCTCCCCCGAAGGAGACCCATTCCTGAAGGTTGACAGTTTTTGCTTTCATAATTTATGAGGTTAAATGTCCACGCAAATTTAATAAAAAGATAATTCATCCCAATTTTTCGTATATTTGTTAACCGCCACAAAAGCGGCGGAACACATCTTATGCGTATCTGTGTTATCGGCGGCGCCAATGTGGATATCACCGCTACATCGGCCCAGGCATTCCGTTTTGCCGATTCCAATCCCGGAAGCGTGCACGTCTCCTGGGGCGGGGTGGGGCGCAATATTGCGCACAATCTGGTCCTTCTGGGAGATGACGTTGAACTCCTTACCATCTTTGGCGGCGGTCTCTTCGGGCCCGTCATAGAGGCGTCCTGCCGGGACCTTGGAATGCGCACGGAGCACTGCGGAACGGCCAGGGAAGGCACAAACTCCTTCTTCGTCTCCATCAATAATGCCGACGGTGAACTTGTGGGCGGCGTGGCCGATATGAACGCCACGGAGGGAATGACCCGGGAATGGCTCCGGGAGCGCCTGGAGGTGATTAATAAGGCCCATGCAGTGGTGGCCGATGCCAACCTGTCTCCATCGGCCCTTGGATGGCTGATAGATAACTGCGACAAGCCCCTTTTCATTGATGCCGTTTCTGTTGCCAAAGCTCCCCGCATTGCCGATGCTGTGGAACTCTCACGCAAGAAATCATTCTTCGCCCTCAAGAGCAACGCCCTTGAAAGCCAGGTGCTTGGTTCTCTTCCCGGAGTCTCCATCAAACGCCGATATGTCAGTGCAGGCGCCGAGGGCCTGAGGGTTGAGGAAAACGGGCGGCTCTATGAGTTCCCGGCCCTTCCCTGCATAGTCAGGAACGTTACCGGTGGCGGGGACGCCCTCTTTGCCGGAATAGTGCACGCCGGGCCCGGGGCGTCCGTGGAGGAATCGGCCCGATGGGGCCTTGAATGCGCCCGCTGTGCCGTGGAGAGCCCTGATGCAGTGAGCAATGAAATTAAGAATATCAAAATATGAACAAGTACCTGGACCTGTCCCCGGAAGTATCCGAGGCCCTTGCTGCGGGGAAACCCGTAGTTGCGCTGGAATCAACCATCATATCCCACGGAATGCCCTACCCCCAGAACGTTGAAACAGCTCTGATGGTGGAGAAGACCATACGTGACAACGGAGCGGTGCCCGCCACTATTGCGGTCATCGGCGGCCGCCTTAAGGCCGGGCTCACTCCCGCTGAAATAGAGTACCTTGGGAAGAAGGGCCGCGCCGTCACCAAGGCCTCCCGCCGGGACCTCCCCGTCCTGGTGGCAAGGGGAGAGGACGGCGCCACCACCGTCACCACCACTATGATAATCGCGAATCTTGCAGGGATAAAAGTCTTTGCCACCGGCGGAATTGGCGGCGTGCACAGGGGCGCAGAGACTACTATGGACATATCGGCCGATCTTGAAGAACTGGCAATGACTCCCGTGATGGTCATCTGCGCCGGTGCCAAGAGCATCCTGGACCTTGGCCTCACCCTGGAGTATCTGGAAACAAAGGGCGTCCCTGTCATCGGCTACGGAACGGACGAACTTCCCGCATTCTACACCCGTAAAAGCGGCTTCAAGGTGGATTACAGGATAGATACGCCGGAGGAACTGGCTGCGGCCTTCCGCGCCAAACTGGAGAATGCCGCCATAGACCAGGCCATAGCAGAGTGCAGTGAGAAGGGGATCAAGGGTAAGGACACTACCCCCTTCCTTCTTGCCCGCATCAAGGACATCACCGGCGGAGACTCCCTGGATTCCAACATCCAGCTGGTCCTTAACAACGCCCGCCTTGCCGCCCGCACCGCCGCACTGTTGTAGTGCCTGGCGGCTAAGTGTTTGATTAATAGGCGATTAGTGAATTCTGGTTGTGCAAATTGTGCAACCAGTTTTTTGTAAATCACTAGTAATCAGATAAATACCCGCCAGGGGGTGCTTGGTCAAATCATTGCTATAAGCCCGGCAACAATGAGGAAAACCATCAGTCGTTATCAGTCTTTACGGTTTTTCGGACAATCTTCCAGCCGATGGCCCCGATGACAAAAGACATCAGGGGCGAGAGGATATTGAAAAAGCAGAAAGGAGCGTATACCATGGTGGGCACGGACAGGATGGTGGCCTGTGTCATGCCGCAGCTGGACCAGGGGAAGAGGGGAGATGTCACGGTGGCGGAATCCTCCACGCTGCGGCTGAGGAGCCTCCCTTCATATCCTTCCTTCTCATAGGTTTCCCTGTATATGTTGGACGTGAGGATGATGGAGAGGTACTGGTCCGACACTATTCCGTTGAGAGCCGTTCCGGTAACAACAGTGGAACCCACCAGGCCTGCCCTCGAGTGGGTGAGCGGCTGGAGGATACGGGATAGATCGGCAATCATGCCGCTGGCTCTCATACAGGCCCCGAAGCACATGGCACAGATAATCAGATACACCGTATTTAACATCCCCAGCATTCCCCGGGAAGAAACCAGTTGACTCACCTCATCCACTCCGGTGTCCAGCGAGACGGTGTTGTACACCATCTCCACTATGCCAGCGAAAACCACCTTCGCAGTTGCCCCGCTGGTAACGCCGGAGCCTATCTGACGCACTGTCTCCGGCTGGAAGATGATGGCCGCCAGGGCGGCGACAAGCGTCGAAAGGGCCAGCACCATGATGGCCGGAAGCTTCTTCCAGATGAGCGCCACGGTAATAATGGGGACAATCATCAGCCAGGGTGTGATGTGGAAAGTGCTGCGGAGCGTCGTCGTGTAGACATCCATCTCCCCTTCGGTCATCCCTCCGTGTGTGAGGCCCAGTATGGTGAACACAATAAGTGTTATCACGAAGGAGGGGATAGTGGTGAGGTACATGTAATGTATATGCTGGAACAGGCCGACCCTGTTGATGGAGGAAGCCAGGACGGTAGTGTCGGAAAGGGGGGAGATCTTGTCCCCGAAGTATGCCCCGGAGATAATGGCACCGGCGGTCATCGCGTCGCTGAACCCTTCCGCCCGGCCGATACCTAAAAGCGCCACCCCGACGGTCGCGATGGTTGTCCAGGAGGAACCCGTCATCAGGGACACCACGGCGCAGAGGACGCATGACGTGAGAAGGAACACCTTCGGGCTGATAATCTTGATGCCGTAATAGATGAAGGCGGGGACAACCCCGCTCATAGTCCAGGTCCCGGAGATGGCGCCGATGAGAAAGAGTATAAGGATAGCCGTGGCAACGTCCCCGACATTACCGGCTATGGCCTCTTCAAAGTCCTTCCAGGGTGTCTTATAGAGCCACATTGAGAGCCAGACGCATACACCTGCGGCTACCAGGAGAGCCACCTGGGATGCCCCCAGGATAGAGTCCGACCCGAAGATGGATATGTCCAGAGCCAGGAGCCCTATGAGGACAACCAGCGGTACAATGGCCAGGATAGTGCGTTTGGCGTTCTCTTTCATAGTCTTAGGAATTAAAAGGGTAGTTCATGAATGTGTTTTCTCACCGTCCCGAGGATGCGTCGGCAGCTCTCCGGGCAGTTGGCTGCGATGAACATAGAAGGCTTGTAGGGCGACGGCCTTCCTCCGTCAAAACTGCATACGGTGCCTCCGGCTTCTTCCAGGATGAGCCCCGCCGCGGCGAAGTCCCAGGGCATCAGCCTCATCTCGAAATAGAGCTCCGCGAAGCCCGCCGCCATAAGGCACAACTCCACGGCCGCGGAACCCGTCCGGCGGACATCGTTGCACTCAATATAAAGGTCATAGATGACATCGCTGCAGGCCTTCGCGAGGTCCTTCTTGTATAATGACATAGCCGTGAAGAGGAGTCCTTTCTCGAACGGCCTGTCGGAGACGTGGATGGGCTTTCCGTTACAGAAAGCGCCTTTATCTTTTTCGGCCGAGTAGAGTTCGTCTCTCCAGGGGCTGTAGACCACCCCGAGGACCGGCTCGCCGCCGCTCACCAGGGCCACGCTGATGCAGCAGTTCTCGTTCCCGCGGGAGTAGTTGCAGGTGCCGTCGATGGGGTCGATGACCCAGACAGCCTCGTGCCCCCGGATGTCGGTCATGTCCTCCTCCTCGCAGAGGAACCCTATCTCCGGGAAGCGCTCCCTGAGTTCCTTCATCAGGAAATGCTGTACGGCAAGGTCCGATGAGGTCACGATGTTCTCACGTGCCCCTTTCTCCTTGATGTCAAACCCGCCGGTACGGTCCATGAAGGTGGCCGCTGCACGGACGATGGCCTCGATGATGCCTGCTTCAACTGTTTCCATAGTCATTCTGATTCGTTCTGTCTTCTTAGGGCCTCGAGGAAGAAGTCCTTCCTCTGGTCCTGGGTTATATGGTAGCGCTCGATGCGCGAGCTGTCCTTCAGGCCCTCTGCGAGATTGCATACGAAGAGGTCGTTGATGTCCGCGAGGTAGAGGATGTCATAACGGTTGTCCTGGTACTGCTGGAGGAAGCGGACGTAGTTCATGGACTTCAGGGCATCGGCCTCCGAGAGGTCCTCCCTGCTGAAGACGAAAAGGCCCATCCTGTCGAACCGGCCGTAGAAGCCGTTCCCGACCTTCGAGACCTTGCTCTCAAGGATACGCCTCATGGGGAGCGCCATGGACCAGTAGGAGAGTTCCTTCGTGCCGATGTACTTCCCTTTCTGGAGGCCGTAGGCGTAGCCGGTCCGGAGGATCTGGTCCAGTTCCTCGTCCTGCGGGGCGGGGGTGATACCGGCGATATCCTTGAGCAGGGCCTGCTGGGCGGTCTTGCTCTCTTCCATCGCGCGGGTGACCTCTATGCCGATATCCTTCGTCTCCGGGGTCTGGAGATCCGGGCGGTCACGGTTCACAAGGATGCCGTACTCCCCGCCAAGGAAGGTGGAGAGGGTAATCTGAGCGTACTGCTCGAAGAAACAGGTTCCGAAAGGACGTGCTGCCATGGTGTTGTTCGCTTAAAAATCGGCAATAATCCTAGAACCCCATACCGAACTTCAGCCAGTACTTCTCCTCAAGCGCTTTCCAGCTTCGGACGGCTTCCTGGTAGATGCCGTCGGTGTAGGCGTTGAGAAGGGTAGGGGAACTGTCAGTCACAGGGAGTCCCTCGATGGCCATAGTCTCCAGGCGGAGGACCTCCTCCAGGAAGCCTTTCTTGGTGCTCTGCCAGGCTACCGTGGCGAGTTTGTTGGCCCTGCGGAACTGCCAGAGGGCGCAGTCCGGGACGTACTGTTTCTGGCCGCAGGTCTCGTAGGCCTTGGGAAGGGCCGTGGCCCCGCAGAAGACCGGAATCCTCGGGCTCTGGCCGGGGTTATCCAAGGAAAGCCAGCAGATGCCGCCGATGCTGTCGGGAAGCCAGTTGCGTAACTGCGTGATATGGGAGTAGGCACACCAGGCCACGGCTACCGTCCGGCGGAACTCTACCGTACCGGGGGCAATGGTATTGAGGGTGTTCCTCATCGTAGTTGTGAGCCAGGGATTGGCAACGGGGGAGACCACGGTATCGGCCGGATGCTCCTTGTTGGCGGGCCTGGCCATCCTGACGTTTCGGGTCATATCGAAGTCCGTTCCCTCGTAGGTCTCCCTGTAAAGGGCCATCACCTCGCGGAAATCCACGGGCTTCTCAGGCTTCACGGAGAAGGGGAGTTCCGGCATATCATAGGTGAGCCCCAGTGAGGGCGCAAAGTGGTTGAGGATGAAGTAGTCCCTGTCGGAGAAGTTCCTTCCCTTGGAGTAGTCGCAGTTGAACGCCTTCCAGAAGACGAACTCGCCCTTACCGTCCCAGAGGCCGTTCTCGATGGCTACCTTCTCCACGTTGGAGGAGGCCATCATATCCTTGCTCTTGCGGTCTATCTTCCCTATGCGGGGGATATTGGCCGATACCGCCACGTGGTCGTCCGGGACCCTTTTGGCTACCCAGGCGGCGCCGATCCTGTCCTTGCCGATTCCCACTATCTCGAACTGCCAGACCTCGTTCTTATCGGCCACTGTGAGGCACTCGCCGCTATCCCCGTAGCCGTATTTCTCGGCAAGGGAACCCATAAGCCTTATGGCCTCCCGTGCGCCGGTGCACCTCTGGAGGGCCACCCTCTCGAGTTCCTCGATGGTGAACCAGCCGGCCTCGTTGACAAGTGTGTCGGGCCCCACGAAGGTGGTCTCACCGATAGCGAGTTGCTTGGTGCCCCTCAGGACCTGGTGCATAGTCCCCGGGGCGTAGTCTGCGGCCGGTTCCCACTGGGCCCACGTGCGATAGCGCCCGTCGCAGGTGTGGGATGTGATGACGGAACCGTCGGCCGATGCCAGGCGGCCCACCATGATGGATGTGCAGCAGTCCCCGTCGAACTCCTGTGAGAAAAGGGGGACGCTGATTAAGAGTATGGCAATAAAGGATAGGAACTTTTTCATGTTGCTAAGTTAGTCATTTTCATTAATTATCCATAAACGCGGCTGCATTTGACGGTATTAGTAAATGTGCCTGGCGGTTAAGTATTTGATTAATAGACAATTACTGGATTCTGATTGTGAAAAATGCACAATCAGAATTCTGTAAAGGATTGATAATCAGGGAGATGTCCGCCAGGAGGAAATCGGCACACTGATCCTTCCAGTCCGTGGCCGTGGACGCGGGTATGGTCACGAAAAAGGTTCTGGTGCTTGTCGGGTAACTAGTCGAAGTAGTCGCAGGGGAGAACTGACGGCGTAAAGAAATAATGCCGCGTTGACGGTATTTGTCAACGCCAACCGAGCTGAGCCAGACGCCACGGTGGCAGGACGATGCGGATGTTCAATCAAAAAAAGTCTGTATCATGACAAAGATCAGTTTCTTCCGCAGGGGGCCGTGCGCCCCACCGAGGAGCGGCGTCTCCTCACCCGGCAGTTCTACCAGAACGCCTCCGCCATCTATTCCAGCTACAATGACTGGAAGGACGATGACAGCATCTACTTCATTCCACTTTACCTTGAGATGACCTACTCCATCGGAGGGAAGGTCCTAGAGATTGCCCCGGACCCTGTCAGGATGGGCTATGAGAGCGTGACGGGATGGTGGCGTGCAAGGGCGACCGTCCTCCGTGCCCAGATATCCAGGGACAGGAAGCGCTTTCTCCTTTACAGGGCGTTCCGGCCGATGACCGCCCTTCTCTCCCGGCTCAAGAGGTAACTGCCCGGTGTGTCAGGCCCGGTGAGAGCTCCCGGCCCACATGACCCCCGCGAGGATGGCCGCGCTGCCGACGGCGGCCCAGAGGGGCATCCTCTCCCCGAGGATAGCCGTGGCCGTAAGCAGGGTGAAGACCGGATTGAGGTAGACGTAGTTCGTCGAGGTGACGTTCCCCAGCTTCTCCATGACATAGTTCCAGGCGATGAAACACACCAAGGACGCCACGAGTCCGAGGAATAGGATATTCCCACAGACGGCGGTCTGAGTGAGGATGGCCGCCGAGAAGGAATCCCCGTAGCCCCCCATGAAGGGAAGGATGGTGAGAAGTCCGTAGAAGAACACCTTCCGGGTAGCCGTCACCGTCCCGTGCTCACGGGTCATCTCGGCCATGAAGAGGCTGTAGGCGGCCCAGCAGAGGGCTGCCCCGATGGCAAGGAGGTCACCCCGTGCCGACACCTGAAGGCGCGCCCCGTCGAAGACCACGAGGGCCATCCCTCCGAGTGCCAGGACGGTGCCTCCCACGAGAGGCCATCCGATACGGATGTCTTCCAGGGAGTCGGCGAAGCGTCCCCTTCCGAACCGCCTGTAAAGGAGCGTGAAGAGAGCTGTGAAGAGCGGCGCCGAGCTGACCAGGAAGGCCACGTTGCATGCCTGGGTGTAGGCGAGGGCGGTGTTCTCCGTCAGGAAATACAGGGATCCTCCGGTGGCTCCTAGGATGAGGAAGACAAGCTCGTCCTTCCATCCGTACCAGAGCCTCCGGTCGCCCCCGGAGAGGAGGATGTACAGCCAGATGCCGGCGTAGGCCAGGACGAAACGGATGAAGAAGATGGCCACAGGGTGCATCCCCGCACCGATGAGCACCTTCGTGGAGACGAAAGTGACGCCCCACACTGCCACGACTGCCAGTGCGAGGAGGTGATACCTGATGTTCTGCCCTTTTGCCATTTAAGACAGCAAAGGTATCCAA
>CACXNH010000153.1 GCA_902768955.1 uncultured Bacteroidia bacterium
TTCCGGAACAGCCCTCCATTGCAGCCGTATACCTTAACAGGCTCAGAACCGGAATGAAACTCCAGGCAGACCCTACAATTGCATTCTGCTTTGACTATGAACCCAGGCGTATTCTCAAGAGGCACCTTGAGGTAGACTCTCCGTATAATACGTACAAGAATTTCGGCCTGCCCCCCGGCCCCATTTCCTGCCCTCCCAAGAGCTGTCTTGAGGCCGTCCTGCACCCGGATTCCCACAGTTACATCTTTTTCTGCGCAGATCCTTCCTTCAACGGTACGCACCGTTTCGCCACCACATACTCCCAGCATCTTCAAAATGCCCGGGAGTTCCAGAAAGCCCTGACCATACGTCAGCGTAATGCAAAATGACAAGCACACCCCTCATAGACAAGGCCCGTGCGGCCGCCATGGAAGCCCTTAAGGACCACACCCGTCACGACGGAACTCCATTTATCGGCCATCCGGATGCCGTGGCTGCAATTGTGGCCGATGAAATAGGCCTTCCGGAGGAGTGCATAGCCGCCGTTTATCTCCATGAGGCCAACCGCATTGCCGGATTTGAGGTAAAAGAGGCCGACTGGGGCTCCCAGATCTGTACCATCGTGGACGGCCTTGGCAAGATTTCCACAATTAAGCCAAAGGACACCCGCCTGGAGGCGGAAAACTACAAGAAACTCATAATCCAGTACTCCCGTGACCCCCGCGTGACGGTCCTTAAACTTGCCGACCGCCTTGAGGTGATGCGGAGCCTCAAGATGTTCCCAAAGAGCGGCAGGGAGAAGAAAATCCTTGAGACCCTTCTTCTCTATATTCCTCTTGCCCACCAGCTTGGCCTTTACAAGATGAAGCGTGAGATGGAGGACATCTACCTCAATTACGCAGAGCCTGAGCAGTACCGACTCATCACAAACAAACTCAAGGCGGGGGAGAAGGACCGTGAGAAACTGATGCAGGAGTTCATAGAACCTCTGAAGGGCAAACTGGACGGCGCCGGAATCAAGTATAAGCTCAAGGTGCGCACAAAATCGGCCTATTCCATCTGGCAGAAGATGTGCAAGCAGAAAGTCCCCTTCGAAGGCGTCTACGATGTTTTTGCAATGCGCTTCATCATTGATTGCGACGGTGAGAACCACGTCCTGGAGAAGGAACTGTGCTGGAAGGTCTTCGGGTTTGTGACAGAGGAGTACGAGCAGGATACAAAGCGCCTGAGGGACTGGGTCACCAACCCCAAACCAAATGGCTACGAAAGCCTTCACATTACTGTAAAAAACCGTGAGGGAGCATATATAGAGGTCCAGATACGCACCCAGCGTATGGACGATATGGCAGAGAACGGCTTTGCTTCACACTGGGCATACAAGGGCATCAAAAGGGAAAAGAGCCTGGATAAATGGCTCTCCAATGTGCGCTATGCCCTGGAGCATCCGGACGATGACACAGAAGATCTTCCCCAGCCACCATCCAAGGAGATTTTTGTGTTCACCCCCACAGGAGAATTGAGGATTCTGGGCGCCGGGGCAACCGTCCTTGACTTTGCCTTTGGCATTCATACAAACATAGGCTCCCACTGCGTCGGAGCAAAGGTGAACGGGAAGGCCGTCTCCATCCGTGAGAAGCTTTCCACAGGAGACGTAGTGGAAATCCAGACCTCCAGGAACCAGCGTCCCACGCCGGACTGGATGAATTGGGTGGTCAGTTCCAAGGCACGTTCAAAGGTTAAGCAGGCCCTTGCCCTGCAGGAGCAGACACGTGCCGTGGACGGCAAGGAACTCCTTGAACGTCGCCTGAAGAACTGGAAGCTGGAGCTCCCTGACGACATGCTCACGGAGTTCCGCAAGAAGAACAATTATCCCACTCTCACGTCCTTCTATGCCGCAATCGGTGCCGGCACTCTTGATGTCAATGTAATCAAGGAGTACATCCTCTCCGAGGCCCGGCGCCATGCCCAGTCGGTGGAGGCCGCAGAGGCCATTCAGGACAAGCTGAAGGCCCGCCGCCAGGAGTCCAAGGACGACATACTTGTCCTTAACGCCAAGAACGTCAAGGGCCTTGACTACCGGATGTCCAAGTGCTGCAACCCCGTTTTCGGGGACGACGTATTTGGCTTTGTAACGCGCACGGACGGTATCAAGATCCACCGCATAACCTGCCCCAACGCCGCCCGCCTTCTGGAGCTCTATCCATACCGCATCCAAAAGGTAAAATGGGCCGACAGCCCCTCCAGCGGTACTTTCCAGGCAGGACTCAAGATAGTGGCCGATGAAGAAAGCGCCTCCGGCCGCATCCTTGAAGTGATCGGCCAGTTCAAGGCCAGCATCCGCAGTTTTACCGTCACGGACAATCCCCGTAACGGTACCTATGAGGTCTCACTGAAAATCTCCGTCCCCTCCAACCTGGAACTGGACAAGGTCCTTTCTCAGATCAAGAATCTCAAGCACATAGTCAAGGTTTCCAGACTTTAAGGTATTCCTGGAGGGCCCACATCTCGTCGCGGTAACGGGCGGCGGCGGTGAAATCAAGGTCCGCTGCAGCTTTCTGCATCTTGCGTTTGGCTTCTTCGGCGGCTTTCTCCACCTGTTCGCGGGACATGGAGCGTATGACGGGATCCTGGAGCACGGCGGCAAGGTCTGCGGTGATGTATCCGTCCACATAGGCCGACGATGATTCCCTTCTTGCGTCGTGGCCAAGGCCAACTTTCACGTCTCCCTTTCCAAGTTCGGAGGCCGATGGCACGTATTCCGGGTCTGAGACGCTGTCCCTGGCGCTCACGTGGCCGGTGACGCTGTTGCGGAGTACGGGGTTCAGGAAGCCGGACAAGTGAGTGGTGTCCTCTCCGGAGCGGACAAGTTCCGTCATCAGGGGATTCGCGTGGGCTGCAACCTGCTTTGGCGTTATTCCGTGGAGTTTATTGTATTCCTGCTGCTTTTTGCGGCGGCGGGCGGTTTCGCGGATGGTCTCGTCCATGGAACTTGTGATTGTATCGGCATACATTATCACAAGGCCGTTGAGGTTTCGGGCGGCACGGCCGGCGGTCTGGGTAAGGGCACGGCCGCTTCTGAGGAAGCCCTCCTTATCGGCATCCAGAATGGCTACAAGGGATACCGTAGGGATGTCCAGGCCCTCCCTGAGGAGGTTTACGCCGATAAGTACGTCAAAGAGGCCGTTCTTGAAATCCTCTATTATTTCAACGCGCTCAGCCGTGTCTACGTCGGAGTGGATGTAGCGGCAGCGGACGCCGTTTTTGGTGAAGTAGCTGTCCAGTTCCTCGGCCATCCTTTTGGTGAGGGTGGTCACAAGCACTCTTTCGTCTCTTTCGGCCCTTATGCGGATTTCCTCCATAAGGTTGTCCACCTGGTTCTTGGTGGGACGGACCTCGATGGGAGGGTCAAGGAGGCCGGTGGGACGCACTATCTGCTCCACTACAAGGCCTTCGCTCTTGTCAAGTTCATAATCTGCGGGAGTGGCGCTGACGTATACGGTTTGGCCGGTTATTGACTCGAATTCATCGAAGGTGAGGGGGCGGTTGTCACTGGCTGCGGGGAGGCGGAAGCCGTATTCCACCAGGGTTTCCTTGCGGGAATGGTCTCCGCCGTACATGGCGCGGATCTGGGGGAGGGTAACGTGGGACTCGTCTATGAATACCAGGAAATCCTTGGGAAAGTAGTCTATGAGGGTGAAGGGTCGCTGGCCGGGTTTTCTGCCGTCAAAATAGCGGGAGTAGTTCTCCACGCCGGGGCAGTAGCCCATCTCCTTTATCATTTCAATGTCATATTCAACCCTCTGTTTCAGGCGTTTGGCTTCAAGGAACTTGCCGATAGACTCAAAATACTCTACCTGCTTTACAAGGTCGTCCTGGATCTGGCTCACGGCCTTGGCTCCCTTTTCCTTTGAGGTGACAAAGTTCTTGGCGGGGTACAGGTCAATCTTCTCCATTTCCTCGAAAATGGCCCCGGTGACAGGGTCAATGAGGGCTATGCGGTCTATCTCGTCCCCGAAGAACTCAATGCGGGCGGCGTAATCGGCCCCGCCGAGGAAGATGTCCACGGTGTCTCCCTTTACGCGGAAACTTCCGCGTTTGAAATCCGTCTCCGTGCGGTAATAGAGGGCGTCTACTATCTTATATAGTAGGCGCGTCATTGACATGTGCTCTCCCTTATGGACCGTGACCGTCTGGTCGTGGAAATCGTCGGGGTTGCCTATTCCGTATAGGCAGGAGACGGAACTGATGACAATAACATCCCTTCTTCCGCTCATAAGGGCCGATGCCGCACTTACGCGGAGCTCGTCAATTTTGTCGTTGATGCTCAGGTCTTTTTCTATATAGGTGTCGGTGACGGGAATATAGGCTTCAGGCTGATAATAATCATAGTAAGAGACAAAGTATTCAACGGCGTTTTCCGGGAAGAACGCCTTGAATTCACCATAGAGCTGGGCGGCAAGGGTTTTGTTGTGGCTGAGGATAAGTGCAGGCCTCTGGAGCCTCTAGAAGGGTGACATCCTGAACCCCCTGGCCAAGGGCGGAACATAATTGTTCAATTGCTTCCGGCTGGTCTCCGGAGGGGGAATATGGAGAATTCAGTTTAAAATTCATTCTCTGTGGACTTTTTACAAAGATACGTATTTCGCAAAATATTTAAAAAAAAGCGGAAAAAATTTGTTCTATGAATAAAAATGCTTAAATTTGCATCGATAAGCCCTCTATGGGTATGTATAAAACGGCAAAATTTATTAACGTTAATACAAAATTATGAAAGGTATCAAAATGATTCTTGGAGCTCTTGCAGCAGCAAGCCTCCTTTTCTCCGTGAATGCTTTTGCTCAGGAGAATGCAAACCGTGACGAGAACGGTAAAGTCGTTCGTGGTGCTTATGAGACCAACAAGGCTTTTGACAACACTTGGATCGGCCTTGGCGCTGGTTGGAATGCCGGTCTTAACCTTGGCAACAAGAGCGGTATCCCCTTCGTACAGGGAGTGGGCGGTCTTGCCGTAGATGTTTCCCTTGGTAAGTGGTGGACTCCCTTCATCGGCGGCCGTCTCAACTGGCTTGGCCTTGCCAATAATGTAACTGGTAAGGATGGTATTCCTCTTAGCCCCAGTCAGCACTTCTTCACCGGTGACCTCCTCTGGAGCCTTACAGACACTTTCTGGGGCTACAAAGAGACCCGCGTATGGAATGTCGCTCCCTATCTCTCCGGTGGTCTTGCACTTACTCCTAAAGCAGCAGCTGAGTGGATTTACGGTGGTGGTATCCTCAACCGCTTCTACCTTGGCAAGCGCGTAGATCTCCTCCTTGATCTCCGTGGAATGGTTGCTAAGGCAAGCTGGTATGGCGTTCAGACTCCTGCAAATGCATCTGCCGCCAGGAAGAACCTCGCCAAGTTCGAGTTCCCTCTTTCCGCTACCATCGGCATCGCCATCAAGCTTGGCAAGACCGGTTTCGTACGCCACAGCTCAATCACTCCCGTTGTTATCCCTGTTCCTTTCACCACAGAGCAGTACAATGCCCTCGCAGACAAGGTGGCAGCCCTGGAGAAAGAGAATGCAGAGCTTAAGGACAAGATTGCTGCCCTCGAGGAA
The DNA here is from genome assembly GCA_902768955.1 of uncultured Bacteroidia bacterium. Classification (GTDB taxonomy): domain Bacteria; phylum Bacteroidota; class Bacteroidia; order Bacteroidales; family UBA932; genus Cryptobacteroides. Next base: position 5,578 of record CACXNH010000153.1, read on the forward strand.
GAAGTTGCTCCTCTGCGTCAGCTCACCGAC
>CACXNH010000154.1 GCA_902768955.1 uncultured Bacteroidia bacterium
TGCAAAGCATGAATCGGCCGCAGCCCTTGCTTTCTGTGCGTCAGACTGGGCTACCGCTATGCACATGGAGTGGACCGATGAGGCCTGCGTGATGAGGATAATATTGATTCCGGCGCGGTAAAGTGCATCGAAAAGGCGGGAGCTGAAGCCGGGAACGCCTACCATGCCGCTGCCCTCAAGGGAGATAAGGGCTATGCCTTCTGAGTGGGCTATTCCGGTAACGCCTCCTTTCATTCGCGGCGGGTTTTTCTCTACCAGAGTACCGGGCTCGGAAGGATGGAAGGTGTCTTTTACATAGATTGGGATGCCTTCGGCAACCACCGGCTGTATTGTGGGCGGGTAAATCACTTTTGCCCCGAAGTGGGACAGTTCCTGGGCCGCACGGTATGAGATATTTGGAATAGGCCTTGCCGTGGGTACTACTTTTGGATGTGCGGTCATGATTCCGGGAACATCTGTCCAGATTTCAACGCGGCGTGCGTGGAGTGCCACTGCAAGGAGGGACGCTGTATAGTCGGAGCCGCCGCGGCCAAGCGTGGTTACGCGTCCTGAGTTGTCCCGGGCTATGAAGCCGGGTACTATGAAAAGGTCTGCGTGGATGTGGGATTCTATCGCCTGGCGTACTCTGCGGCCGGTTTCCTGTGTGTCCACTTTGCCGTCTTCCTGCACCATGATAAGGTCACGGGAGTCCAGCCATCGGCATGCGGTACCAAGAGAGAGGAATTTATCCGTGAGGATACGGGTGGATAGAAGTTCCCCGAAACTCTCTATGCACCTCTCAGTTGTGGGCGGGAGTTCTCCAAGCAGAAATACGCCCTGGACTATGCTCCTGAGCTCTTTGAAAAGAGAGTCCACCGCTTCTCTGGTACGTGGCTGGTAGCCTTCAGGGAGAAGGTCTGATATGATCCTGCCATGGCGCTCTTCAAGCCCCCTTATTCCTTCAAGGTAGGCTTCGTCTTTTGCGGCGGCGCTCCGGCCGATGGCAATGAGCTGGTCCGTGCAGCCGCTTATGGCGGAGCTCACAAGGATGGTCCGGTCCTTTTCAACAGCTTTCTCTGTAATGTGGATGACTTGGAGTATTGCATTTGCATCTGCGACGGAAGTGCCGCCAAATTTTATCACTTGCATGGTGTTATGCCATTATAAGGGCCGCGAGCTTGGCTGTTTCCAGAAGGAAACCGTCGTGGCCGAAGTTTGAACTGATTTGGACTAAACGTGCTCCGCGAATGTATTTGACCCATTCGCGGCCTTCGGAGGGTGGGAAAATGGTGTCGGATTCCACAGCTACTACCGTTACATCGGCCTTGATTCTTCCAAGGGCCTTGCATACGCCTCCGCGTCCGCGTCCGGTGTTGTGGCTGTCAAGGGCATTGCATAGGCTCCAGTAGGAGTATGCGTCAAACCCCCTGCGTACCAGTTTTTCCCCCTGGTAACGCTCATAGGAGGCTACGCGTTTGGCAAACAGGGTATCCGTTTCTTCCTCAGACTGGGTGAGGCCGTAGCCCTTGAAGCTGCGGTAAGAGATAAGAGCCTGGGCCCTTGCGCACTTAAGGCCATTTTCACCGCCGTGGATGCTCCGCTCTTCCCTGAAAGTGGGGTCTGCCTCCAGGGCCATGCGCTGGGCCTCTACCGTTGCACCAAGATATGGTGATATGCGCGGAGCGGTGCAGAGGAAAAGGCATCGGCCAAAGACATCTGGCTCCGTGATTGCCCATTCAATTGCGTGGAAACCGCCGCTGGATGCTCCTATGAGAAGGTCTATCCTGTCTATCCCAAGATGTTTCCGCACCACTGTAAGTGCGCTTACGGTGTCTCGGATTGTAAGGTCCGGGAAACTGAGGAGCCACGGCTTTCCGGTAGACGGATTCTCCCTTGCCGGGCCCTCGGAGCCATAAGCGCTGCCCAGCATGTTGACGCAAACCACAGTGTCTTTTTCCGTGTCAATGGGCTTCCCCGGGCCAACCATCTCCGGCCACCAGTCTTCCGGATTGCTGTTGGCGGTAAGGGCATGGCATATCCAGATTACCTTCCCGCGAAGCTCTCCGGATGTGTGAAAGACAATCCGGGCGTCTTTGAGAAGGCCTCCGGCTTCCAGCCTGATGTCGGCGGTTATCTCATGCCTTGTCATCATGCCTTTGCACTTTCAATGGCCTGACGGAGGTCTTCAATAATATCTTCCGGATCTTCCAGGCCGATACTGAGCCGTATGAGGTCAGGGGCTATTCCGGCAGCCTTGAGCTGATCGTCGGAGAGCTGGCGGTGTGTGTGGGAGGCCGGATGCAGGACGCAGGTGTGACAGTCGGCCACATGGGTCTCTATTGTGATGAGCCTCAGGGCATCCAGGACGCGGTTGTCGTAAGAGCGGCCGCCTTTAAGGCCGAACGCCATGACTCCGCTGCATCCGTCGGGGCAGTATTTGAGGGCGAGTGAGTGGTGCTGGTCATCCTCAAGGCCGGGATAGTGGACCCAGGCAACTTCAGGGCGGTGTTGCAGCCAGTGCGCTACTTTAAGTGCGCTTTCGCTGTGACGCCTTATTCTCAGATGCAGGGTCTGAAGACCAAGATGAAGGTAGAAGGCATTCTGGGGGCTCTGGATTGAACCGAGGTCACGCATAAGGTGAGTGGTAGCCTTTACTATGAAAGCGGCCTTGCCAAACTTCCGGGTATATGTGAGGCCGTGATATGACATGTCCGGTGAAGTGAGGCCGGGGAACCGCTCCGGATACTTGTCCCAGGGGAAGGCTCCGCTGTCCACTACGGCACCGCCCACGCTCACTCCGTGTCCGTCTATATATTTAGTTGTGGAATGAGTCACAATGTCGGCGCCCCACTGGAAAGGGCGGCAAAGGACCGGAGTTGCAAAGGTGTTGTCTATGATAAGCGGCAGTCCGTTTTTATGGCTTACATTTGCCCAGCGCTCAATGTCCAGCACTTCTACGCCTGGGTTGGAGATGGTTTCTCCGAATATGAGCTTTGTGTTGGGCCTTATTGCTTTTTCTATTTCCTCATCTTCAGCATCGGCCTTTATGAACGTGACGTCAATCCCAAGTTTTTTCAGTGAAACTCCAAGCAGGTTGAATGTGCCGCCATAGATATTGTTGGCCGCAATGATGTGGTCTCCGGCCTGAGCTATGTTTATTACGGCAAACAGGTTTGCTGCCTGGCCGGAGGATGTAAGGACGGCACCAACCCCGCCTTCAAGTTCATTGATCTGGGCGGCAACTATGTCTACGGTAGGGTTCTGGAGACGAGAATAGAAATAACCGCTGTCTTCAAGGTCAAACAGGCGCCCCATCTGGTCCGATGTCTCGTATCTGAACGTGGTGCTCTGGATTATAGGAATTTGCCGGGGTTCTCCTTTCCCGGGCTTGTATCCTGCGTGGACGCAGAGAGTGTCAATCTTTGCCATATTCAAGTAATAATTCTACGGCAAAGTTAGATTGTTTGGAAGATTTATACAATTATTATAAAAATATTGGAAAATATTCCTATATTTGTACCTGATGTAAGAAAATATTTATTAATTGCCCTTGTTTTGGGGACCAAAACAGAAAAACATTCTTATGACTGATACGGTTCTTGATGCTGTAGACCTTCAGATACTCCGTGCGCTGCAGGAAAACGCCCGGCTTACCACCAAGGAGATAGCCGCTCGCGTAAATCTTTCCACCACTCCTGTGTTTGAGCGCATGAAGCGGCTGGAACGCGGCGGGTTCATTCTTGGATATGTGGCCGTGCTGGATGCCGGCAAGCTGGGGAGGGGATTTACCGTATTCTGCTCCGTCAAGCTCAAGCAGATGCACCGTTCCGTGGCCAGGGATTTCATATCCGTCATCAAGGATATCCCCCAGGTTGTGGAGTGTTACAATATTTCCGGGGAATATGACTATATGCTCAAGATTCAGGCTCCGGACATGAAATACTACAATGAGTTTATAATTAATGTCCTTGGAACCATTGATTCCATAGGCTCCATCCTGTCCTCATTCGTGATGGACGAAATAAAGAATACTCACGGAATTTTTTTATAGTTTTTTTGTGCTTGCGCCACGGTTTGGCGCAATGGCGCACTACCTTTGCATCGGAAAACAAAAAGACAAAGGCTATGCGTAACACAGACTACTCAACGGACGTTCTTTCAAACGTGATTTCTCCCGATACAAATTTCCAGGCCCTGAAGGACCTGATGAAGTACCTTGGCCTGGAAATGGAAGATGCTGTCGCATTATAACCTACCGCACCATTTTTTGGGGGGATTGGCTAGGGTGCCCCGGCTCAGCCAGGTACTACAACGGTAGATTCCTTGTCCTCTGAGAGGATGAGTTTGAGGGCTTTGAGATCATCGGCAGGGGCTTTACGTGAAGAAAGCGCACGGTCTGCAATGATA
>CACXNH010000155.1 GCA_902768955.1 uncultured Bacteroidia bacterium
GGGTATGACGGAAGAGGGGCCGGGTATGACGGTGGGCCAGGCCATTATTGCGTCAAAGAGAAGGTCACCCATGAGGCGGTAGCCGGCGGGGGTGAAATGGACTCTGTCCCCCTGCATCAAGCCGGCCTCTTTCCAGGCATCGGAAGAGCCGAAGCCGCCCATAACCTCATACATATCCCAGAAAGCGCCGCCACATTCACGGGCAAGTTCACGGAAGGCCTTTTCCACGTCCGCGGTATGCGGATTTACGTACTTGCCCTTGAAATAACTGTCGTTTACCCCTGAAAACAGCACGGCGCAGCGGGGATTGACATTCTGTATCTGACGGATGAGGAAGCGGTAATTCTCCTTGAACCGACGGGCGTCGAAATCGTGGCCCTGGATGTCATTGATGCCGATGGAGAATATCACAAGGTCCGGCATCACGCGGGACAGGTCCTCGGCCCAGTGGGAGCACTTTGCCCAGGAGGAGGTGGAGGCGCCGTTGATTCCGGCCTCGCTGAAGGTGAAGCCGCCGCCGGTGCGGTCAAGGTAGAGGCCGCGGAGGGTGTATCGGCCCTTTCCCCTGAAAAAGAGTTGCAGCCAGTCAGTGTAGTACGGGAGGTCGAAGTGGGTGTACTGGTGGGAGGTGACCCCGTACACTGTGTCTCGGCCCTGAAGGAGGAGGACGGGCTCCATCTCCCCTTCCCCAAGGACGTCCACGCGGTTGAAGGCGTAACTCTGGCGGAGAACCGGGCCACCGTTACGGGCAAGGTCCACGGCTACGCGGGATGCGGTGTCCTTCACCTCTGCGGCTATTCCGGTGAGGCCAAGGTCAGAGCCATCGGCCTTTATGCAATTGTGGGATTCCCAGAGGCCGGAGTAGGAGGTTGTGTAACTGACGGGGGTGTTGGTGAGGGCCGCCGCAAATGGGAAAACCAGGCCCCTGCCGCCGTCAAGGCCGTATCTGAGGGAGAGGAAGCGGGTACGGAGGCGGTCGGTCCAGGTGCCGCCCTGCACGTGGGAGCCGCCAACGTGGAGGACTCTCACATCACCTGTGCCCCAATGCACCAGGGAGTCAATTTTTTGCCTGAAGGCCGTAAATGAGGCCGATTCCCCCTCCAGACGGGCCATCTCCATGTTTACGGGAGGGCGCTGGGCGGCGCACGGCACCGCCAGGGCAAGAAGGACTATAAGGAGGAGGCGCTTCACTTGACCAGGCGGTAATAATCGTAATATGTAAGGAGGGAATTGGAGAGGGCGTCTCCAACCTTCCGGGCACCGGCGGGGGTGAAATGGATATAATCCGGGCCGGCGTAGGGAGGGTTGTGCTTTACCCACTGGCCCATGGAGTTCTCACCTCCCATCATTCGGAAAAGGTCCCAGTACGCAGCGCCGTTCCTTAGCGCAGTTGACTTGAGGGAATCCACAACTTCCGGGAGGCGTGGCCAGGTGACTATGCGGCCGCCAACGCTTTTTCCCATATCGGACGGGCCGATAAAGAGGATGCGGGCCTCCGGGGCCACCTCATGGAAATACTGGATCTGGGCCTCTATCTGCTCCTGGTACTGCTCGATTAACTTGGTGCTGCGGGCAACAGGCATGAAGTTTCCGCCAAACTGGAGGATGATGAGACGGGCGTCCATCATTTGAAGGCAATCGGCCATAAGGGGCTTGTTGATGCGCGTGAAAATGGTGCCGGAGCAGCCCCTGAGGGGGATGTTGTCTACCTGGACGCCGGACTGAGGGTCTGCCGATATTCCGTAGATCTCTGCGCTGCCCTGGAACTTCAGCACTGCTTTCTTTACGGGCCTTCCGAAATTCCAGGTAACTTTATGGAGGCCGCTCTCCCCCACTTCTTCCACGGGAACGGGTTTAAGTGTATCCGAGACAGCTTTCACGGAGAACCCGCCGCCGGGACGGCCATAGAGGACGGTGACGGCCTCAAAACTTTGCACCCCCTCACGGGCGTTCTTGTTGCCGGTGGAGCGGAGGGTTACCGTGCCGCCGCCGGAAAGGGTTACCACCTGGGCCAGAATGCCGTAGCGGCTGTGACCGGCGCGGACCGTGGTGGAGTCTCCGTACATTGTGTACTGGACAAAGCCGCCATTTGCGGCCTTGGAGATGCTGGCCGACGGGACGTTGCCGAGGGCCGGGAAAAGACCGGTGCCATTGCCGCCGAACCTTGCCTGGAGGTCCTGCCTGAGGTCCTGGGAAATGCGGTCCAGTTCTATCTGGGAGTCTCCGTAGTGGACTACGCGGCTGAGGCCTTTTTTCTCAAAGTCTTTGAAAACAGGGTCAAAAAAGGATATGTCATCACCCGGAAGATAGATGCGGTCAGGGTTTTCAGTGAAGAACTGCCTGTAGTACTCCAGGGTGTCCTGTTTCATCTTGAAACGTGCCTGGAGGGCATTGAGGACGGAGTCTACGTCCACTTTGGTCTCATTTGCATCCCTCAGTGTTGCCTGCAGATTCGTGAAACGCAGGGTGAGCGGCCCGGCGGCGATGCCATCGGCCGGCATAACCAGCCACAGCACGCCCAGGGCGGCGAAAACGCTGAGAAGGAATATGAGTACCTGACGGGCTTTCATAAGGGGTACAAAGTTACGCAAAAAATGGTTATCTTTGCAAGTTATTAAAATTAACGCGATGAAAGAAGCCATTGAAAGAATATTCAAAGAGCTGGAGGAGCTGAAGGCCACCAGCCAGAAAGAGGCAGAAGAAGCCCGTATACGTTTCCTTGGAAAGAAAGGTGAAATCACGGCCCTTATGGAGGAGTTCCGCAGCATTGCCCCGGATCTCAAGAGGGAGTACGGCAAGCGGCTCAATGAACTCAAGCAGTACACCATATCAAAGATTGAGGAGCTGAAAGCCGCAGCAGAGACCGCCGCCGTGGCAGATGCTCCCAAAGAAGATCTTTCAATGCCTGGAGACGCTTTTCCGCTGGGTTCACGTCATCCCGTTTCCATTGTCAGGCAGCAGATAGTGGATATCTTCCGCAAGTTTGGATATGATGTGGCAGAGGGCCCTGAAATTGAGGACGACTACCACGTGTTCGAGGCCCTCAACTTCCCGCCCAACCACCCTGCGCGTGAGATGCAGGACACTTTCTTTGTGAGCACCGGCCATCTCAACCCGCTCCTTCTCCGCACCCACACCTCTTCCGTGCAGGTGCGCACCATGGAAACCCAGTCCCTGCCCATCCGCGTGGTGTGTCCCGGACGCGTTTTCCGCAACGAGGCAATATCGGCCCGTGCCCACTGCATCTTCCATCAGGTGGAGGGCCTGTACATTGATAAGGACGTTACTTTCGCAGACCTCAAGCAGGCCATCCTGCTGTTTGCCCGCGAGATGTTCGGGGCAGATTCCCAGATTCGAATGAGGCCCTCATACTTCCCGTTCACGGAGCCTTCCGCAGAAGTTGACGTTTCCTGCAACATCTGCAAGGGCAAGGGCTGCAACATCTGCAAAGGCACAGGCTGGCTGGAGATTATGGGCTGCGGTATGGTGGATCCAAACGTCCTCAAGGCCAGCGGAATTGATCCTTCACAGTATAGCGGCTTTGCCTTTGGTATGGGCGTAGAGCGCATCGCAATGCTAAAGTGGCAGGTCAACGACCTCCGCCACTACTTCGAGAACGATATGCGCTTCCTCTCAGAGTTCGCCACCGCCACGGAGGTGTAGTTTCCGGGGCCGGTCTGGCTGCACGGTGCTGACGAGTGCCCTGTCTGCAGGTCACGGCCCTCCTGGATTTCACAGAACGTCGCAGGTGGCAGAACATAGCGTCGCAGGTGGCAGAACATAGCGTCGCAGGTCTGAAAAAAAGGTTAGACCTGCGACACTTTTTTGCCCCCACGGCCGATTTGCGTCGCAGGTGACAGAATAGAACGTCGCAGGTGGCAGAATAGAACGTCGCAGGTGGAAGAACATAGCGTCGCAGGCCTGAAAAAATGGTCGGACCTGCGATGCTAAATGCGGCTCAATGCAGAACCCGATCTTTGGGTTTAGGGCATATGCGGGAGAGGCGTTTTAGTTAACCATCTGATAACTAATTGTTTATGTATTTTACTCCTAGCAAAATTGCTAGGAGTAAAATGCGTAAACGCCTGATTTTAAGCCAATTAACAAAAACGGTGTTTGGAGAATGCAAGCGCTTAGTACATTCTATTGACGCTTGAAGGATGATGGTTTTCGGGAAGATGGATATGCCGGAGCGAATTGGCAAAAAGGGATTGTGCGCGGGCCTGATGGAGGGAGTGGTCTTATTGCAGCGGGACTGAAGAGGAATGCGGGTATGGTGGTCCCGCGGGATGAGCGGGACTACGGAACTTGTTCAATGACGTTAGACATGCCCCCAGGCG
>CACXNH010000156.1 GCA_902768955.1 uncultured Bacteroidia bacterium
AACCGGTGGTTATTACCTGATAGGTGAGCTGCCGTCCGGGATAGTCGGGTTCCTTTTCTCCGTTCACCCATACCAGTCCTCCTTTCACTACCAGCGTGTCACCGGGGATGGCGACGCAGCGCTTGACGTAGTGGTCCTTTTTGTCGGCGGGGCGGACAATGACAGGGCCAAACTGGGCGATGGTCTTTTCACGGCCGTAGGTGCGAACCCAGGCGTAGTAGTCGTCGGCGGGCCGACGCGTAAGGACCGTATCACCGTTGGGGAATCCGAAGACCACGATGTCTCCCCTTTGAACCTTGCCGAAACCTTTCAGACGACGGTACTTGTTCTGGATGAGCGTGGAATACGACTCATGGCCAAAAGCACGGTTGTGCGTGAAAGGAATGGTGAGGGGCGTCTGGGGGACGCGCGGTCCGTAAGCGAGCTTGGATACAAAGAGATGGTCTCCCGTATACAGGGTGCTCTCCATGGACGAGGAAGGAATCTTGAAGGCCTGGAAGAAGAAAATATTGATGAAAGTTACAACCACTACGGCAAAGATGATGGCGTCAAGCCAGTCCAGCCAAAAGTTGTGTTTTTCCCCGGGCGCGTACTCTTTCTTCCAGAAGAGCCACTTGACCTTCTTTGTAATTATGAGGTCAAAGATGATACCGAGTCCAATAAGGAACCAATAGTTTCCGAGCCATATCACCCATGCAATGTAAAGTACCGACCAGAATACCAGCCGTACCCACTTGTTATGAATGACATCCTTCCAGCTCACGGCGCAATGACTACTTTACAGAGTTCACAATAGCCTCAAATGCTTGAGGGTTGTTCATTGCGAGGTCTGCCAGAACTTTGCGGTTGAGGCCGATGTTCTGCTTTGCGAGACGACCCATAAGCTGTGAGTAGGTGAGACCGTACTGGCGGGCAGCGGCGTTGATACGCTGTATCCAGAGTGAACGGAATTCACGCTTCTTGGCTTTGCGGTCACGATAAGCGTAGGTAAGTCCTTTCTCGTAGGTGTTCTTTGCTACGGTCCAGACGTTCTTCCTGGAGAGGAAGTTGCCGCGGGTCCTTGAGAGGATCTTCTTGCGGCGTGCCCTTGAGGCAACAGAATTAACTGATCTAGGCATTTTTAATTACATTTTTGGAGGCAGTGGCCATCTTCTTGGCGCTTTTTCCAGACTGCGTTCCAGTTAAACAATAAATTACAGGACCAAAAGTTCTTTTACACGACCGTAATCAACCTTCTCAAGGATAGCGAAGTGATCAAGGTTACGTTTCTGTTTCTTGGTCTTCTTTGTGAGGATGTGGCTGTGATAAGCGTGCTTCCTCTTGATCTTTCCCGATCCGGTAAGCGTGAAGCGCTTTTTGGCACCGGAGTTGGTTTTAAGCTTTGCCCCTGACCGGGGATCCCCAATCAAGTTGGGGATGACGTGTGGGTTATTTTTTCTTAATAGGAGCAAGCATCATTGTCATACGTTTGCCTTCCAATGTGGGCATGCTCTCCGGGCGTCCGAATTCTTCAAGTTCCACTGCAAAACGGAGAAGCTGTTTTTCTCCCTGTTCTGCGAACTGGATGGAACGGCCGCGGAAGAAGATTGATGCCTTCACCTTTGAGCCTTCCTGGAGGAACTCCTGGGCGTGTTTGAGCTTGAACTGGAAATCATGCTCATCCGTATTGGGACCGAAACGTATTTCTTTGATAACTATCTTTGCGGCGTTTGCCTTCATCTCCTTGGCGCGCTTGCGCTGCTGATACAAGTATTTCTGGTAATCCAGAATCTTGCATACGGGAGGGTCTGCTTTGGCGCTGATCTCTACCAGGTCCAGTTCCAGTTCCTGGGCCAGTGCAAGTGCCTTGGTGAAGGGATAGATACCCTGTTCAGGGATATTGTCTCCCACCAGACGCACCTGGGGTGCGGTTATTTCACGGTTAATCCTGAGGGCGAATTCGTCCTTGGAATTACCCCCCTGCATTTGCTGGGGCTTTTTCTTCAGACCCGAGGGCCTGGGTTTGAAAGGCGTAGCGATAGTTATGCTCCTTTAAAAGTTAAACTTACTGGGCCAGTTCTTCCGCCACAGCATTGCGGACATATTCCACAAACTGAGGCACGCTCATGGAACCCTGGTCCTCAGCTCCACGGCGTACAGATACAGATTCCTCTGCCTGTTCTTTTTCTCCTACGATGACAGTGAGCGGCACTCTCATAAGGGACGTTTCACGGATTCTCTTACCAAGGGTTTCGTTCCTGTCGTCAATAGAGGCGCGAATTTCGGAATTATTTAGGAGATTCGCAACTTTTTTTGCATAATCTGCATATTTTTCACTGACAGGCAGCACTTTAACCTGATCCGGGTGCAGCCAGAGCGGCAGATGACCGGCAGTGTGCTCAAGCAGGACTGCCACAAAGCGCTCCAGTGAACCAAACGGTGCGCGGTGGATCATGACCGGGCGCTTGCGGGTGCCGTCAGAATCCACGTACTCAAGTTCAAAGCGCTCAGGGAGGTTGTAGTCTACCTGGATGGTTCCAAGCTGCCAGCTTCGGCCGATTGCATCCTTCACCATGAAATCAAGCTTGGGGCCGTAGAAGGCAGCCTCGCCGGTTTCCACAACGTAAGGGAGGCCCTTCTTCTTGGCGGCGTCAATGATGCCCTGCTCTGCCTTGTTCCAGTTTTCCTCAGAGCCGATATACTTGGAAGGGTTCTTGGGATCACGGAGGGATACCTGGGCGGTGAATTTATCAAACTTCAGGGTCTTGAATACGTAGAGTATGAGGTCTATGACCTTCTCAAACTCTTCCTGAAGCTGGTCCTGGCGGCAGAAAAGATGGGCGTCGTCCTGGGTGAAGGAACGCACGCGGGTAAGGCCGTGGAGTTCACCTGACTGCTCATAGCGGTACACTGTGCCGAACTCTGCAAAACGCAGGGGAAGGTCACGGTAGGAGCGCGGGGCGCTGCGGAAAATCTCGCAGTGGTGAGGGCAGTTCATGGGCTTGAGGAGGTACTCCTCCCCTTCCTGAGGGGTGTGGATGGGCTGGAAGGAATCCTTGCCGTACTTGGCGTAATGGCCGGAAGTTACGTAAAGGTCCTTGGCGCCTATATGGGGAGTAACAACGGGAAGGTAACCGTATTCCGCCTGCTTCCTGGCAAGGAATGTCTGGAGGGTGTTACGAAGGGCTGCACCGCGGGGCAGCCACAGGGGAAGGCCCGCTCCAACTCTCTGGGAGAAGGTGAAGAGCTCCATCTCCTTGCCTATCTTGCGGTGATCACGCTTCTTGGCCTCTTCCAGTACCTGGAGGTACTCGGTGAGCATACTTGCCTTGGGGAAGGTGATGCCATAGATACGGGTAAGCTGCTGACGGGTTTCGTCTCCCCTCCAGTATGCGCCTGCAAGAGAGAGCACCTTGACGGCCTTAATCACCTCTGTGTTGCGGAGGTGAGGACCGCGGCAAAGGTCTGTGAAATGACCGTTGGTGTAATAGGTGATGGTGCCGTCCTCAAGTTCGGAGATGAGTTCCTGCTTGTACTGGTCACCCTTTTCCGTGAAGTACTTCATTGCATCGGCCTTGGAAACCTCTATGCGGCAGAAGTCTTCCTTGCCGCGGGCAAGTTCCAGCATCTTGTTCTCGATGGCCTTGAAGTCCGCGTCCGTAAGGGTGCGGCCGTTCATGTCTACGTCATAGTAGAAACCGTTTTCGATAGCAGGGCCGATACCGAACTTCACGCCTGGGAAAAGGGCCTCCAGGGCTTCTGCCATAAGGTGGGACGAAGAATGCCAGAACACTTTCTTGGCTTCGTCGTCTTCCCACTTGAGAAGGCGGATCTCAACGTCCTCAGTTATGGGACGCATCACGTCTATGGTTGTTCCGCGGGATGTCTCCGGCTCATCCGGGCGCTTGATATTCACTGCCAGAATCTGCTCTGCAAGACGCGGGCTGATTGACATTGCCACGTCATAACCGGTCACGCCAGCCTCATACTGACGGACACTTCCATCCGGGAACTTAATGTTGATCATAATTCTTAGTTAGTTTTTAGTCTACAAAGATAGCAAAAATAATTGGAATATACTTTTCATTAAAAATACGTATCTTTGTATGTTTATGAAAGCAGACAATACAGTCATATGGAATGAATCGGCCAAGGCGGGGCTGCTCTTCGGGGCGGTGTCCGTAGGGTGCCTGGTCCTGAAGGAACTCTCGGCCCTAAGCGGCGTCAACTTCCTTATCCAGGCGGCGGCAGTGGTTCTGTGGGCAGTAGAGTTCTTCGGGTGCATTCTTATTATGAAGAATGTCATGCTCCGCTTCCGGGATAAGTATGAGGGCGTCAAGATTGAGGATACATATAAGCTAGGCAGGAGGGCGGCGCTTCTGAGCGGCCTCATCCTTGCATCGGCCCAGGCGTTCATCATTATGAAAATGCCGGCAGAGGCCATTGACACCATGGTGGACCAGATGATGAGCGGGATGCAGCTTCTTTCCACGGACCGTGACGCCGTTGAAAGCGCAATGGACAAACTTCCGCTCCTTACTTTCATTTTCCAGTGGCTGTACTGCTTCCTTTACGGCAGTATCCTCGCTTCAATTATGTCCCGCTATATCTTCCTTCAGAAACTCTTCGGGGGATTCCCTCCCAAGGATGACAACCAGGACTCTCCAGAAGAACAATAACCAGTTATGGACCTTTCTATAATCATACCCCTTTACAATGAGGCCGATTCCCTCCCGGAACTGAAGGCCTGGATAGAGAAGGCGCTTGAAGGCTTCACCTATGAGATTATCTTTGTGGATGACGGCTCCACGGATGGGTCTTGGCGCGTCATTCAGGAGATGGCCGATCATGTCGGCCATGACGGTACCACCGTCCCGGGGCCTGACGGTACCACCGTCACCCCCGGCTTGACCGGGGGTCCCGTGCGTGGCATCCGATTCCGCCGGAACTACGGAAAATCGGCCGCCCTGTATGAGGGCTTCGCCGCGGCGGAAGGGGACATTGTTGTAACAATGGATGCCGATCTTCAGGATTCCCCGGAGGAAATCCCTGAGATGGTGCGTATGATACGTGAAGAGGGCTATGACCTTGTTTCCGGCTGGAAGAAAAAGCGTAAGGACAACGCCCTGACAAAGAATCTTCCTTCCAAACTTTACAACTGGACTGCCCGTAAGGTCACCGGCATCAAACTCCACGACATGAACTGCGGCATCAAGGCTTACCGCAAGGAGGTTGTAAAGAACATAGAGGTGTACGGAGAGATGCACCGCTACATCCCGTACCTTGCAAAGAATGCCGGGTTTGTGAGGATTGGGGAGAAGCCGGTCCATCACCAGAAGCGCAAGTACGGCAAGTCCAAGTTTGGGATGAGCCGCTTTGTGAACGGCCTCCTGGACCTTATGAGCCTGTGGTTCCTGTCCCGCTTTGGCGGTAAGCCCATGCACTTTTTTGGCACCAGCGGCATCCTGATGTTCCTTGTGGGCTTTGTGATGACCGTCTGGATTATTGCCGCCAAGCTCTATCACCAGGCTGCCGGTATAAAGTTTCGCGCCGTAACAGACCAGCCCCTTTTCTACCTTGCCCTTGTTGCCGTCATC
>CACXNH010000157.1 GCA_902768955.1 uncultured Bacteroidia bacterium
CCGCGTTGCTTCGCAACCCTGTCCGGGAAAATGCTCCGGAAAGGGTCTCTCCATCCGTTACGCAAACTGTCCGTCACAATGCCCAACACAGCCCGGTGGTGGAGGCGGTAAGGGCCAGGACGCGGCGTGTTGAGTCCTTCAGGTTCAATCCCAACACCGTGAGCGTGGAGGACCTCCAGCGGCTGGGATTCAGCCAGAAGCAGGCCCAGGCCATAGACAACTACCGTCAGAAGGGAGGCAGATTCCGCCGCAAGGAGGACTTCGGGAAGTCTTATGTGGTTGCAGACTCCGTCTATGACCGCCTTGCACCGTATATTACCATCCCCAAACTGGACATCAACAAGGCCGACAGCACTGCGCTTGAGGACCTTCCGGGTATCGGCCCTTATTTTGCAGGAAAGATAGTGAGTTACCGCTCCAGTCTCCGCGGCTATTCCGCCCCGGAGCAGCTTATGGAAATATATCACTTTGACCGTGAGAAGTATGACGGCCTCAAGGACCTTATAACCTGCTCTGAACCAGAACCGTACCCCATCTGGACTCTTTCAGAGGAAGAACTCTCAAAGCACCCTCACATATCCCGCCGGGAGGCACATGCCATAGTCCTTTACAGGGAACATCACACACCCTCAGAATGCACTTTGGACGGATTGAAGAAAGCCGGCATACTCTCTGATGAGCACGCCGGCAAGCTATCACTTTGCAAACTGCAATCTGCCGCTGACTCCACGCCTTAATCCACCATCTTAGTAACGTTTTAATGCCATTTTGTGACTTTGCCTGTCGCGTCAGACAATCTTAGTCACGAATAGTGGGCAAAACGTGACTAAGACCTTTAGAAGGGGCAATTAAGCCGTAGCTTTGGCGGCTTCTTCGGCCTCAAGCTTGGTGTAGGCCACCTTGCCCACAAGGGTGGTGGGAAGGGAGTCACGGAACTCATACTCTGAAGGAAGGGCGTATTTTGCAATGTGTTTCTTACAGTACGCCTTCAACTCTTCCTCAATCTCTAAAGAAGGCGTGTAGCCGTCCTTCAGGACTATGAAGGCCTTAACCCTCTGCATCTTGAGGGCGTCCTTGACACCGATGACGCAGCTTCGCTGTACGGCGGGATGGCCTTCTATGATATTCTCAAGCTGCGAAGGATACACATTGTATCCGCTTGTCACGATCATCCTCTTTATGCGCTGCCTGAAGTACACAAAGCCTTCATCATCCATCTTTCCAAGGTCTCCGGTGTGAAGCCAGACATGACCGTCGGGGTGCTCCTGCATGGTCTGCCTGTTCTCTTCCTCGTGGCCAATGTATCCAAGCATCATTGAAGGGCCGGTGAGGCAGATCTCACCTTCCTCTCCATAAGGGACTTCTTCAGTGGTGCCGGGCTTGCATATCTTGAAATAGGTATCCGGGAAAGGAATGCCGATAGACCCCTCCTTCTCCTTGTCATGAGGAGTGAGGCAGCATGCGGTGACACACTCTGTGGTGCCGTAGCCTTCACGCACGCGGACACGTGCATTATGTTCCTTAAGGAAGGCGTCAAACTTCTTCTTAAGTTCAATGGTAAGGGAATCTCCACCGGAGAAGACGCCCCTGAGGCAGCTGAGATCCGCCCCGTCAAGATAGCGGTTACGGGTTATTGCCTCAAATAGGGTAGGTACGCCGGCTATGAAGTTGGGCTGGGTCTTGCGGATGAGTTTTGCGTAACTCTTCACATTGAAACGGGGCACTAGTATGGACGTGCCGCCACAGTACTGCATGGTATGGATGCAGACTCCAAGGCCGAAGCCGTGGAATACAGGCATTGCCGCCAGCATCTTGGAGTGGTTGACCTCCTCCTGGGCCATGTTGGCTGTTTGCCATGCCAGGGCATTGAAGTTAAGGTCACTGAGCATGATGCCCTTGGTGGTGCCGGTGGTGCCGCCGGAGAAGAGTACAACTGCCTCAGTGCGATAATCTTTCTTTGCCACATACTCCCCTGTCACGCTCTCCCCCATTGCCATGAATGCCGCCCATGAAGTATCGCAGTCATTGACCTGAAGCTTTGGGAATTTTCTCTCCGTCATGAGTTTCTGGCCGATATTGAGAGGGAACTTCAGTTCATCCGACACGCGGCACACCACAAGTTTTTTCACGGGGTGCTGCTTTTTCACCTCCAGGAACTTGTCATAGAACTGGTCCAGGGTAACGGCAATCTCCGAGCATGCTTCCTTCATATAGAAGGCGAGTTCACTCACGGCCGACAGCGGATGGACCATGGTGGGGATGGCGCCTATCCTGTTAAGGCCATAGAGGCAGAAAACGGCCTGTGGCACATTTGGAAGGCATACAAGGACTCTCTGGCCGGACTTTACGCCAAGGGCGTGGAAGCTGCGGGCCACCCTGTCTATCTCCTGCGAAAGGCGGGTATAGCTTGTGGCCTTGCCCATAAAAGTCAGTGCAGGGAAATCCTTTTCCCTTGCGGCAGTCTCCAGCACAGCTTCAGATATGGTTTTCTCGCTGTAGTCAAGGTGCGGGTTCACTCCACCGTAGCTTTCCACCCACGGAGCGATAATGTTATCGATTTTATATATCATAGGCCTTAGTCTATCTCTATTGGAGTTGCAGCCGGAAGGTCCAGGAGTTCCGGGTTCTGGAAAATCTTGCGTATCAAACGCAGTGTCCTGGCAAAATAATAGCCATCCGCCACGCGTTCATCGATGGTAAGACCCAGTTTGATGGAGTTCCTCAGCTCATAAGTTCCGTCCTCAAGGTAAAAAGGAATCTTCTTGACCTCACCTATTGTCACAAAGAAGGATACCGTACCGCAATTGAAAAGATGGTGGTAATCGGCATTCATCTTTATGGAACCAAGGTTTGAAAGATACGCGCTGGAATAGGTGGGATCATCGGCGGCCAGACCTTTGGGATAGATACCGTAGTATTCCATCTTCCTGAGACTCCAGGCAAGGATGCGCCAGGCAAAGCGGGGAAGATAACTCACAATCTTAAGGAGATCGTCTACCCCCACGTTCATATTTTCACCGCGTACCTTGGTAACCATCTTGTGTACATAGGTGTGAACCTGCTCAATGGGAGAATCCCCGTCTTCCCTGAACACAAACTTTGCCATGGCTTCTTCAGATTCATCGGCAAACTTTCTCTTCATATTGAAAGCAACCTGGATGGAGTCATGCTCATAGTAATGCCCGCCTGCGATGAAATAATTCATCTTGGGCCTGAGGTATATGGTCTTGGCAATTGCGGCGGTTATGAAATGGAACCAGGTGTATTTGAATTCCGGATTCTGGGCGTTTTTTGCTGCAAGGTACCTGTCAACCTCCGTAAGGTCAAAAGTCTCTCCTAAAACTGCCTCGTTGGCGGTTCTTTCGCCAAACAGATAAGGCATCATCACATGCATGGGATCAAGGCCTCTGAGGCGGTATGCATCCCACCTGTCTCCCCAGCGTTTTTTTCTTTGGGTCATTACGGTTAAGGTTTAGTAACTCACAAAGTTATATATAATTATTATATTATTTCACCGTTTTTTATTACTTTTGTAGCTACATACTTACTAACTATGACATCAATACTTGCACTAGAGCACAGAAAGTACGGATTTTCATCCTACCGCACTTACATCGCCGCCGGGCTTTTCATTGTCTGCAACATAGTGGTCCCTCAGCTTTGCCACCTTATCCCTTCCGGCGGCCTTATGTTCCTGCCCATCTATTTCTTCACGTTAATCGGCGCATATAAATGCGGCTGGAAAGTAGGCCTTCTCACTGCCGTACTCTCACCTCTTGTAAACTGCGCGCTGTTTGGAATGCCTCCCGTGGCATCACTCCCAGCTATTCTGGTGAAGAGCATCTCCCTTGCCGTTGCCGCCGCATTCATTGCCCGCCGCATGCGTTTCTCCATCCTGTCTGTGGCTCTTGCAGTCCTTACATATCAGGTAATCGGCATGACCTTTGAGTTTATCATGACCGGAGACTTCTTATACGCCCTCCAGGACGTCCGTATAGGCTGGCCCGGCATCGCCATCCAGATTGTGGGAGGTTGGGCACTTCTCAAAGCCATTGAAAAGTGGTAGATGAAAGGGAAAGACAGCTTGTAGAGCTTGTCAACCGCTTCCACGGGCACATCGGCATCTATTCAATGATGGGTGTCAAAATGGGGCTCTACGTAAAAGATATATTCAGTGCCGATGGTCTCAATGGGCATATCGGCATTGTTGCGTATACAGGCAGCGTCCCGCCTGTGAGCTGCCTGCTGGACGGCCTACAGGCAAGCACCGGCTCAACCCTTGGGC
>CACXNH010000158.1 GCA_902768955.1 uncultured Bacteroidia bacterium
AGCTGGGCGGCACGCTCGCGCATAAAGGCATCGGCATCCTCGAAGGTATTGGGGATAACCCCGTCAAGGATGGCTTCCTTCACCATTTCCTTGAGCTGGCCGATAGTATTGCACGGCTCTATGCCGAACAGTTCCATTATATAGTCCCCTGTTATGGGGTTCTTCCAGTTACGGATCTCATCCTTTGCCTCTACCTCCGCCATCTTTTCCTTCACAAGATTGAAGTTCCGGCGCAGACGGGCCACCTTTGCGGGATTCTTGGATGTGATGTCGGCGTTACAGAGAATCATAAGGTCATCCACATCCTCGCCGGCGTCAAAGAGAAGCCTTCTCACGGCGCTGTCCGTAACCTGGTCATCTACCAGGGCGATGGGCCTTAAATGCAGCCCCACCAGCTTCTGGACGTATTTCATTTTCTCATTAAGGGGCATCTTCAAGGACTTGAAGATCTGGGGCACCATGCGCGCTCCCACCACCTCATGGCCATGGAAAGTCCAGCCCTGGCCCGTGACAAAGCGCTTGCTCACGGGTTTGCCGATATCGTGAAGAAGCGCAGCCCAATGAAGCCACAGATTGGGTTCCCGGCCATCTTCCTTCTCAAACAGGACAACGTTATCCAGCACCTCAAGGGTATGGGAGAAATTCTCCTTGTGACCCTTGCCGTCTACGGTTTCCGTACCTTTGAGGCGGGTAAGTTCCGGGAGAAACTGCTCCAGAAGCCCGGTCTGGTCCATGAGGCGGAATGCCGTGGAGGGCTTGTTTGTGAGGAGCATCTTGTCCAGTTCCTCCACTATCCTCTCACGGGAGAGAATCTTCAGGCGTCCGGCCATCCTTCTCATTGCATCCAGGGATTCCGGAACAATGGTGAAGCCAAGCCTTGTAGCAAAACGTATGGCACGGAGCATCCTCAGAGGGTCATCGGAGTAAGTCTGCTCCGGGTCCAGAGGTGTGCGGATAATGCCGGCAGCAAGGTCCTTTATGCCTCCAAAAGGGTCTACAAGGGCGCCGAAGTCCTCTTCCTGTAGGGAAAAAGCCATGGCGTTTATGGTGAAATCCCTTCTTAGCTGGTCCTCTTCAAGGGTGCCGTCCTCTACAACCGGCTTTCTGGAATTGCGGTCATAGGACTCCTTGCGGGCACCCACAAACTCAACCTCCATGCCCCTGTACTTGAGCATGGCAGTACCGAAGTTCCGGAATACGGACACCTTTGCTCCGCACTTTGCTGCAACTGCCTCTGCCAGGGCTATTCCTGAGCCCTCCACCACTATGTCTATGTCGTCGTTGGGAATGCCAAGAAAACAGTCACGGACATAACCGCCTATCACGAAAGCCCTTACGCCCAGTTCCCTGGCCGTATCACCTACCAATTTAAAGATTGCGTGATCCAAATACCCTTGAGTCCTTGTCATTGAAGCATATCCTCCCACCCGGGGGCCTTCTGCATGAATTCCCAGCCCCCCATCACACGCTTGAACATGAAGGTTTTGGCTCCGTTTGTAATGGCTACGTACTTCACGTCAAGTTCATTGTTATAGCGTATGGCCTGGTCAACAACCTCCTGACTGAGTTCTACCTCCGGCCTTTTGCACTCCACTATCATTATGGGCCTGGCGCTGCGGTCATACACAAGGATATCGGCCCTGTAGTCCTTGGCGCCATGCCTGAAAGCAACCTAAGAGCCCATCATGTGCTCCGGAACCCCCATGCCTTCATGAAGCACGGAGATGAACCACTGCCGTACGGCTTCCTCCGGGGTATTGCGTACGCTCCTGCGCCGCAGCGGGTCCCATATATAGTCACTTTGCATACTGCAAAAATACAAAATTATTGCTTATCTTTACGGCTATGAATATGAAATTATATCTACTGATTACGGTGCTTGCCGCTGCAACTGCATTTTCTGCAGCCGCCGAGGACCTGAACCCCACCTACAGCCCGGACTCTACCTACATTGCTTTTACCCGGGGAAACGACCTTTGGGTAAAGGAAGCTGTCTCCGGCAAGGAGACGCGTCTGACCAATGACGGGACGGAGACAATAATGAACGGATATGCCAGCTGGGTGTATTATGAAGAGATCTTCGGCAGGCCGTCAAAATACCGCGCTTTCTGGTGGAGCCCCGACAGCCGGACCCTTGCATTCTACCGCTTCGATGACACCATGGTGCCAATGTTCCCCATCTATTCTCCCTTCGGCCAGGGGGGAACGCTCCGTCGCACCCATTACCCCAAAGCCGGGGAACGCAATCCGGAGGTGAGGATTGGCTTTGCAAGCATGGATGCCCCGGGAGTTGTCTGGGCCAATTTCAATCCTTCGGAAGACCAGTACTTTGGCACCCCGTTCTGGGGCGCGGACGGAAAAACCCTTTACGTTTCCCGCCAGCCCAGGATCCAGAACACCCTGGACCTTTATGCCGTAAATGCCGCCACGGGCGGTAAGAGGCTCATCTACCATGAGGAAGTTCCCACCTGGCTGGACTGGATAGAAGGAATGCTGTTCACGGACAGCGGGCTATACATGGTACGTAGTTTTGAGACCGGATGGCAGCAGATCTATTTCCTGAGCTATGACGGCCTTACCCTGAAACGCCTCACGGACGGCCCCAACTGGAGAATACAGCTACTGAGGGCAGAGAAAGACGGAACTGTGTATTTTACCGCAGAACGAGATTCACATGTAAGGAAAAACGTATATAAAGTTACAAAGAAAGGAAAGATAACCCCGCTGTCAGACCTCGCAATGAATGTCCTTTCCGTAGAATTCAGTGAGGACGGCAAGCACTTCACCACAATGGAGTCAAACCTCCGCACGCCATGGCAGAAGAGGGAGTATGACCTCAAGGGCAGGTATAAAATCCTGGAAGAAGAAGAGCCCGCCACTGAAGCCTCTGGAGAACTTGTGAGCATAACGGTTGACGGCCTTCAGCTCCCGGGAATCATAATCTACCCTGACGGCTTTGAACCCAAGGGGAAGTATCCCGTTCACGTAGACATCTACGGCGGCCCTGACACCCCCATGGTCCATGACCGCTGGATCAATCCAGACAGATACAGGTGGTTCAGGGAAAATGGAATAATAGAGCTCATCGCAGACTGCCGCGCCGCCGGACATAACGGCCGGGAGGGCCTTGACGCCATCTACAAGCGCCTTGCAACCATAGAGGTAAGTGACTTTGTGGAGTGGGCAAAATGGCTCCGCAGCCTCCCCTACGTAAAGGCCCATAAAATTGGCGTAGAGGGATTCAGTTTTGGCGGAACAATGACAACGCTCCTTGTTACAACGGCATCTGAATACTATCCCTACGGCATTGCCGGAGGCGGAGTCTACGACTGGACTCTGTATGACACCCACTACACAGAACGCTTCATGTCTACGCCTGAAGACAACCCCCAGGGCTATAAAGAAACATCCGTGCTAAGGCGTGTAAAGGATTATCCCGGAGAATATGGATCAGACAAAGTGATGCTCAAACTCACCCACGGCACCGGAGACGACAACGTCCATTTCCAGAACACTCTCCAGCTTATGGATGAGCTCCAGAAGCAGGGATCGGCCTTTGAATTCATGATTTATCCGGACGGCATGCACGGTTACCGGGGCTATCAGGGAGAGCATGACACCAAGGCCAGCCGGGAATTCTGGATGCGCTACTTGAAGAGCGAGGACGGAAAATTAACAAGATAGAGTTTGTCCACGGCGCGGGTGAAGGCTGTGTACAGCCACTTGATGTCATCGGCCGTCACAAAATCCTGCCACAGCGGATTATCCACAAATACGCACTGCCACTGGCCGCCCTGGGCCTTGTGGCAAGTGATTGCACTGGCATATTTAAGCTGTATGGCGTTGTAATAGGGGTCTTCCCTCACTGCGTCATAGCGCTTCTTTTTAGTACTGAGGTGGGAATAATCGGCCAGAACGCCCTGATAGAGGGCATTGGCCTGCTCATAGGTGAGGGAGGCCGATTCCGAAGAAAGCGTGTCCAGCAGTACCTTGGAGGTGATTTCCTGGTTGCCGTAATCCGGGAGCGCCAGGGTGGCATCGGCAAAATGGAGGCCGTAACGCTCCTCAAAATGGCGGATTCTCATCAGGCGTACTATGTCTCCGTTGGCAATGTAATCCGTGCCATCCAGGCCCTCCAGATAGTGATTTTTCACCACCATCAGTCTGTCTCCCCTCACCAGCTGCTCCTCCCTGTAAAGCACCTGGGCGCGGATACCGGCATTATATCGCACCGCCCTCTTGTTGGAGCGGCAGAGCACAGCCA
>CACXNH010000159.1 GCA_902768955.1 uncultured Bacteroidia bacterium
AACACATGGCCCAGGCCAGCGCCGCCCGTTCCGGTTACCGCATGCGGTTCGTCCTGAAACTGCCAGTCAAGATAGGGTATATAGGCCAGGTGAAAAAATACAGCATCACAAGGCTTCCAAGAAGGGGAGAGCGCCTCACAACCACCGTGCATCTTGTGCAGGATTTCTTCAATGTCTCTATGACAGACGTTGAAGTAAGGGTTGGTGATGATCTTATTGCCAGGGCATCGTTAAAATCGGCGGAAGCATCATAGTGACAAAGGTTTACTGCATAGGAAATGGGCTTGTAACGCCTGTTGGAAGCACCGCACTGGAGGTGCTTCAGGCCGCGCGTGAAGGCCGCAGCCGCCGCCTTTTTGAAAGGGGCGCATTCTACGGTGCATCCTTCTTTGAAGAAATAGCCATTGAAGCCGCCAAAAAGGCCACTGAGGGTATTGAGATAACGCCTCATACCGGATTTGTACTCTCTACTACAAAAGGCGACATAGAACATATAGGTAAGGCCGATATCTCTCTTGCCGCCGGTGCCGGCCGCATTGCCGGTACCATCGGCATCACAACATCTCCAATTGTTGTTTCCAATGCCTGCATCTCCGGCATCGCCGCCCTTCTTCAGGGCGTAAGGATGATCCGGAGCGGGGAGTATGACAACGTTGTGGTTGTTGGTGCAGAGGTCTGCTCAGAGTTCATTCACAGCGGTTTTGACTGCCTGAAGGCACTCTCTCCGGAGCCATGCCGTCCGTTTGACAAAGACCGCCGGGGGCTCAATCTCGGAGAAGCCGCCGCTGCTTTGGTGTTATCGGCCCGGGAAGGCCCGTGGGAAATTTCCGACGGAGTAATCCGTAACGACGCCAACCACATTTCCGGCCCGTCCCGCACCGGCGAAGGCTCTTACAAATGCCTGAGGTATGTGCTGGAAGGCATCAATAAAGAAGATATTGCCTTTATCAGCGTGCACGGCACCGCAACGCCTTATAACGACGAAATGGAGTCAATCGCGCTTTATCGCGCCGGTCTGTCGGATGTCCCCGTCAATGCTCTCAAAGGCAATTTCGGTCATACCCTTGGCGCTGCAGGCATCCTTGAGTCCATAGTCTCCATGGCCGCTTTTGACAGCGGAATAGTGCTTCCAACAAAGGGTTTCCATGAGTTGGGAGTCAGTTATCCTGTCAATGTGTCGGCCAAGGAACGCCCTGCAAAAGGGAAACTCTTCATCAAACTCCTGTCAGGTTTTGGCGGGGTTAACGGAGCAATGGTTTTCAGAAAAGGAGGCGCCCTATGAAAGAAGTGAGCATTCCGTCAGGGGCCAACCTTACCGCCATCTACAGGGAACTGGTGGGGGACTATCCCAAGTTCTTCAAGATGGACACCCTTTCCAAACTGGGTTTCCTTCTTTCTGAGATGCTGGTCAGGGATGATGAAGGCCGATTCACCCCCCGCGAGGACCGCGCGGTGATTGTTTTCAGCCGTAACGGCTGCCTGGCAAATGACATAAACTACGCAAAGTCGATGGAGGATTTCCCGTCCCCTGCGCTCTTTGTTTATACTCTTCCCAATATTGTTGCCGGAGAAATCTCAATCAGGAACAAATATGAGGGGGAGACATCGGCATACGTTTTGGATAAATATGACCGGCCGCTCATTGATGCCATAGTGCGTCAGGCGTTTCAGGACAGGATAACCCGTGACGCCATTGTGGCATGGATAGACTGCCCCTCAGACTCAGAGTGGACGGCAACGGCTTGGATAAAAACTAAATGAGAAATATGGAAAATCTGATTAATGAACTGAAGCTCAAGATTATTGATTCACTCAATCTGGACGGAATGACTCCGGAGGATATTGACAACGACGCCCCCCTGTTTGGAGACGACGGCCTTGGGCTTGATTCAATTGACGTCCTTGAACTTATTGTTCTTATGGAAAGGAACTACGGCATCCGTCTTGACTCCCCGTCAAAGGGCAAGGAGGTATTCCGCAGCGTAGCCGTAATGGCTCAGTATATTGCAGATAACAGGACCAAATAAGTGACATCCAAGATTGTCATAACGGGAGCCGGCGTAGTGAGCGCCCTTGGCTGCGGCAAAGCTGCCAGCCTGGAGGCACTATGTGCCGGCCGCAGCGGGATTGGCCCTGTAAAGAACCTCAAAGGCGGTCCCGAAGGCCTTCCTGTTGGGGAAGTTCCGCTCTCAAATGAGGAGATGGCTGCCCTCTCCGGCTTTCCCATCTCCAAGGCTGCAAATTGCCCCAGAACCGCCCTCATGTCCATCCTGGCGCTCCAGGAAGCGCTATCAGATGCAGAAATATCCTCCAGGGAGAGGCTTTCTTCCGTAAAAAAATCTCCAGAAAGCCTCTCCCTTGCGGATATTCCAGTCATCGGAGGAACAACCGTCGGGGGAATGGACGTTACGGAGAGGATTTATCCAAGGGTGTCGGCGCTGCACAGCTGCGGCGCGTCAACTGATATGGCGGTGGAGTTCCTGGGGGGAGCCAAGTTTTCTGCAACGCTTTCCACGGCATGTTCATCGGCCACAAATGCAATCATCTATGGGGCCAATCTGCTGCGAAGCGGAAAGTTCCACTGTGTGGTGTGTGGGGGCAGCGAGAGTCTCTCGGCCTATCATTTCCACGGCTTCAATTCCCTTATGATACTGGACAAGGAGCCCTGCAGGCCGTTTGACGCCACAAGGGCGGGTCTTAATCTGGGGGAAGGCGCAGCGTATCTTGTGCTGGAAACCGAGGAAAGCGCACTTAAGCGTGGCGTGAAGCCCATTGCCGTTCTGAGCGGTTGGGGGAATGCCTGCGACGCCTTCCATCAGACAGCTTCTTCCCCGGACGGTGAGGGCGCCTTCCTTGCAATGCGTAAAGCTTTGGAAATGGCTGGGCTGGATGCATCGGCCATAGATTATGTCAACGCCCACGGCACCGGAACGCCCAATAATGATGCCTCCGAGACCTCTGCAATAAAGCGTATCTTTGGGGAGAATTTCCCTCCTGTTTCTTCCACAAAATCCTTTACAGGGCACGCTACAAGCGCATCCGGCTCCATCAAGGCTGTGTTCTGCCTGCTGGCTCTCCAGCATGGTTTTGTGCCACGTCAGCTCAATTGGAGCACTCCGGATCCCGCCTGCGTGATTCCCCAGACAGAGCCTCTTGAGAAGAATATCCGTCACATCCTCTGCAATGCCTTCGGGTTTGGCGGCAATGACTCTTCAATAATATTATCGGCCTATGATGCGTAACGTAAAAATACTCAGCATAGTGTCCCTGGGAGCGCAGGACCCGGACTTCAAGGAGGTTATACCTCCAATTGAGGCGCGCCGTATGGGGCGTCTTCTGAAAAGAGCTGTCTGGTGCTCCATGAAGGCTCTTGAAAAGGCAAAAGTCAAGTGCCCCGATGCCATTATCACGGCTACGGACTACGGATGCATGGAAAACTCGGAATTCTTCCTTGACGGGATGCTGGGCTTTGAAAATGCCGCTATGAGGCCCGTCCATTTTATGAATTCCACACACAATACAATTGGCTCAGTGGTTGCCATCAAACTTGGCTGCCACGGCTACAATACAACTTATTCACATCCCGGAAGATCCCTTCTAAGCGCCCTTGAAGACGCTGTGATGCAGATCGGCCTGGGAGATATAGACACCGCCCTTGTAGGCTGGTACGACGAGCGTACAGAGAAGATGGACGCTTCCGGACTGCCCGGCTATGAAAGGGCCATAGCAGTAGTTTTATGTTCAGACTGATCTTTCTCGCCGTTACACAGGCTATACTGATGTGCACCTGCCAGTCCCTGTTCAAGGTGGCCGCCGACAGGATGGGCACTTTTTCCTGGACCTGGCATTTCTTCCGTGACGGCATACTGTTTAACTGGGTACTTGCCCTGAGCGGCTTTGCAGGCATCTGCTCGTTCGTGGAGTGGATTTATATGGTAAGGCATTATCCTTTCAGTCAGGTATATCCGCTTTCCTCGCTCAGCTACCTGTTCGGCATAATCGTTGCAATCATTTTCTTCCATGAAACAGTGAGCTGGAGCCAGTGGATTGGCGTTTTCCTTATGCTCGCAGGCTGTTATCTCATTGCCCGATGAAAAAATTTACAGCATATCTTTGCGCCATTTTGCTTTGCGTGCCGGCTTTTGCCCAGGAAA
>CACXNH010000160.1 GCA_902768955.1 uncultured Bacteroidia bacterium
CACTTCCCCGCCAATTGCGGTGGCATATTCTGCACGCACCGTCCAGTTGTTGTAGTCGTACTTGAGGCCGGCGCTGATACGCTCACGCTTTAGGTCATCTCCGTTAGCATTCCTCCAGTAACCCGTCCAGCCAAAGGCGCCTATAAACAGGCCAGGAATGGGCTGGAACTGAATTGTGCCGATTATATCCTTTGCACGGTTGGCATCGGCAAGGTTTATCCCCTGGCCGTTGTAAACGCCCAGCTGGTAGTGAAGGAGCCTGTACTTTTTCTCTCCGATGGGGAAAAGATCACCCTGGATCTGGATACCAATGTCACGGCCGCCCATATTGGCTTCTCCAAGGCGGTCTCCCATACCCGCAAACTTCTGGACAAGGAGCGAGAAATCTCCCACACCCACGTCCCAGGGGTTCATAGGGTTCTCAAAGGTAAAGGCACGTTTGAACTGGCCCATTTTCACGGAGAACTCCTTCCACCTTGCCCACTCGATGAAGAAGTCCTTCACGTGAGGGCTTGTTCCGTTGGCCTGGAACTGGATGCGGTACTTGAAGTCGTTGAAGATGCTGCCGTCCACATACAGACGTATGAGCCTGCAGTTGAAACCCGGGCCGCCGTTGGCGCCGTCAAGGTCACTGTACTTGTAACCGCCAATGATGTAGCCTCCCACCTTGGGAACGCTTGCAAAGCCGGTCTGTTTGTAACTGTACTTTGGAGTTTCCTCCTCTTGTGCAAATGCACTGCCGCAAACAAGCAGGGCCGATAAAAGTATTACAAATCTTTTCATAATCAACTATTTTAGATTCTTCGTCGCTACGCTCCTCAGAATGACAAAATACGCTCCTCAGAATGACAAAAACTGTCATTCTGAACGAAGCGAAGAATCTCCTATGCAAACGGGAAAACCTTGGTTAACCAGAAATATCCCAGGATAAAACCAATCAGGCCCATCACAAGGCCAACCCTGGTCATATCCCTTGTTTCTACCATGCCGGTTGAAGATGCAATTGCATTAGGCGGCGTGGAGATGGGGAACAGCATTGCGATGGATGCGCACACAGCAATGAAGATAATCATTGCGCTGGTGCCGCCCATTGCAAGGAACTGAGCGTTGTTTGCGGCCTCGGGGTCTGCCATACCGTTTGCAACCACAATGAGGATAGGGATAAGCAGCGCAGCTGTGGCGGAATTGGAAATGAAGTTACTGAGGAAGTAGCACACCAGACCGGCAATCACAAGGACCACCACCACGCTCATGCTTCCAAACGGAATGGCCTGGATGAGGACCTTTGCAAGACCGGTATCCTGCAGGCAGTAGCCAAGGCAGAAACCTCCGGCCACAAGCCACAGGACAGTCCAGTTAATCTCCTTGATCTCATTCTTTCCAAACAGGCCCGTTGCGGTGAATACTGCAAGCGGAATCAGGGCCACAATATTGGAATTGATATGGGTAAGCTGCTCCGTAGCCCAGAGGAGGATGGTGCCCACAAAGGTAACCCATACCACGTACAACTTCCAGTCTTTCTTTTGTTTACTCTCCGGTATCTCAAGCACAAGTTTCTTGGTCTTGAAGGGGAACATAATGCGCAGTACAATCCATGCAATCACAATCATGATAATCACGTAAGGGATCATGTGAACGCACCACTCGCCAAAAGAAACGTCAATTCCGGCCTGCTCCAGGGCGCCCTTTGCCGTAGCGTTGGGAGGAGTGCCGATGGGCGTGCCGATACCGCCAAGGTTTGCCGCCACAGGGATACTGAGGGCAAGGCCTATCTTACCCTTGTCATCGGCCGGAAGTTTTGAAAGCACCGGGGTGAGAAGAGCCAGCATCATGGCTGCGGTGGCGGTGTTACTCATGAACATGGAGAACACTGAAATCATGATGAGGAATCCCAAGAGAACAATCTCCGGCTTGGTGCCAAAGAGTTTCAGAAGGGCACGGGCCAGGGTTACGTCAAGGCCATACTTTTCTGCCATGATAGCCAGCACAAATCCGCCCAGGAACAGCATCACAACAGGGTCTGCCATAGAGCTCATGATGCGGCCGTAAGGCACCAGAGTGCCATACTGAGGATCACAGAAAAGGCCGATTCCCTTGTTTGAAACCGTAAGCAGGGCTATCACGATCACCATCAGTGAAGTGGCCCAGTTGGGGATGATTTCAAAGATCCACATGAGGGCTGCAAACACAAACAGGGCAATCACCCTCTGCTGCACCACGGTGAGGGCCTCTATCCCGAAGAAGTCTGTAGGGACGGCCCACAGGAAAATGAAAATGAGGAGCACCAGGGGCAGGAACACCCACATTTTTGCATTGAATTTCTTTTCCATTGCTATATTCTATTTTTCGTATTCAAAACGGATGTCTACGGGGATTTTCTCCAGTTCCAGGTTCACTACGTCCTGCTGGATGGCCTGAGGTACAAAGGCATAGGTACCGGCAAAAGAAACGGCGGCGTCATAGTCTCCGCTTGCCTGGATGCCCTTGATTGCCTCACTCAGGGACTCAAGGGCTGCAAGAGTTTTGCCGTAATCAATATCATACTTGCCGGAAACCTTGCGGGAAATGGCGCCCTGCTCAGTCAGATAGTTATACACAATGAGGTTTGCGCGGCCGGTTGCATCGGCAAAACCAAAGCGCGTGGAGCGGATGGTGTTGGCGATGAATGTTGCCAGGACATCCTGCTTTGTGATAAGGGCTCCAATATGGTTTCCCTCCACCATTTTGGCGGAAAGAAGCGTTCCCAGCACATTGGATTCTGCCTTCTCAAAGGTGAGGGCTTCATTTGAAAGCCCGGGATTGCTTTCCACCATGCTCTTTGCAATCTCACGGAAAACTATCTCCCACCAAAATGCATTGGCGTCAAGATGGGCCTGGTCCTCACCTTCAAAAAGAAGCATTCCGGCAGGGAACACCGTACGGTTGAACTTTTCCTTGATGATGTTGTCAAAGATGATGGCGCGGTTGCCGGAAACATTGCAGCCGATATTCTTGTACCCCGCATTGGGATAGCCTCCGTAGTAGATTACGTCGCAGGAATACACCTTGGAAGCATATTCCGGATCCAGACCGGGGATATCTGCGCACACGTCCTTGATGAGGTTGGTGCGTTCCTCGTTCTTGAGGAGCACATATGCGCCGTAGGAAGCCTTGATGCCGTAGAGTTCGTCGTCAATAGCTTCATTGGGGCCGATCACAAGGTCCATCTTGCTGTCTGTCATCTGCTCCCAGGCGCGCTCACTTGACATATAGTTGTCCGTGAGAACGTCTTCCGACTTTGCGAGAAGGTACTCCCGGACGCTCTCCTTGATTGTGATATCGGCAGCGGCCTTCAGAAGGTCAGATATCTTCCGGACATTCTCTGCAAAAGCCTCATGGTACCACACAACCTCCAGGGAACGGTCTTCCTTCCGGCGGATAATTGTGTAGGGGCTTTCCTTTGCAGGGTCCTTGAGGGCGCGGAATTCATCGTCGGTCATATCGGCCGGATAGAAACGTGCGCCAAGCGGCTTCTTGCCATATCCGTAGATGAAGGGTTCTCCGTCTATGCGGTTCCAGGGGCCGTAGTTCACGTAGGCAAACTCTTTCTCTGCGGAATCCTCAAGTTTATCGAAGGCGTCTTTGGGGCCGAAGTTCTGCTGCCAGTAGATGGCATCGGCCTGGTCTGCGGCAAACCTGTAGAGGTTAAGGACCTCTTTTCCGTTGTCTGTGATTCCGGAAAGATCCGGTGCGGGGATGGTTACCAGCGCATAGTTTTCAAGCAGACGGGCCGCTTTTGTGCGCCCTCCCCCGCAGGAGGTCACCGTGGCCGCCACTGCTATGGCAGCAAGCGCTGCAATGAGCTTTCTCATAAAGATGGTTTATGTTTTATTTAGCCTACAAATTTACAACTTTTCACCGTAATTGACAATACCGTCGCAGGTCCGGCGGTAAAACGTCGCAGGTCCGGCCCCAAACCGTCGCAGGTCCGCAAAAATCGCTTCACCTGCGACGCAAATCGGCCACAGCAGCAAAAAAACGTCGCAGGTCCGGCAAAAAACGAGGCCGCTGAAAAACCCCTCTGAATAGGCCATAAGGCCGATGAAAAAAGTTGCAGAGCACTAAATTTATTTGGCGTTCTGCAATCTTTTTTGTATCT
>CACXNH010000161.1 GCA_902768955.1 uncultured Bacteroidia bacterium
TTGCGGCTCCCACAGGAAACATCTATGAATCAGTAGTTATACTCTACAAGAGGGCAAACCAGATAGCATCTGCGGAAAAGAAGGAACTGATGAAAAAACTTGAAGAGTTCCGCAACGACCGCGACACTATGGAGGAAGTGTTTGAGAACAAGGAGCAGATTGAAATCTCCAAGTACTATGAGCGCCAGCCCAAACCGGACCTGGTGGCCATCTCCGAATTCGAGAACGGAGACCTCTTCTACCGTAAGGCCGGTGAGGAGCAGACCCACGACATCAAGCCCGTAAGCGAGCAGGAGTAATGCTTCGGGCGCTCTCGGTTTCAAACTACATTCTGATAGGCTCTCTGGAACTTGAATTTCCGGAGGGTCTTGTCATTATAAGCGGAGAAACCGGAGCGGGAAAAAGCATCCTCCTGGGTGCCCTGAACCTTGTTTTGGGCGCCAAGGCAGATTCCGGGATGGTGGGCCCCCGCGGGGAGAACTGCGTGGTGGAGGCTCAGTTCAGCGTGGACGCTGCGCTACGCCGTGTCCTTGAAGAAATGGACATTCCCGTTGAGGGGGATTTGCTGATCCTGAGGAGAGTGGTTTCGCGTAGCGGCCGTTCCCGCAGTTTTGCGGGAGATGAGCCTGTTTCGGTGGGGGATTTGCAGGAGATATCGGCCCTTCTTATTGACATCCATTCCCAGCACCAGACGCTGCGGCTGCAGGATCAGCGGTTCCGGACAAATGTCCTGGACCTTTACGGCGGCACCGTGGAGCTGAGAGAGCGCACTGCGGCGGCGCTGCAGGCGTATAATACCGCAACGCGTGCGCTGGAAGAACTCCGCGCCAGGAAGGCCCTGGCTCTACGGGATCAGGAGTACAATCACTCCCGCTGGCAAAGGCTGGAGGAGGCCCGTCTGGTCCCTGGAGAACTGGAGGATCTGGAGGCGGAGCAGAAGGCCCTTGCGCATGCGGAGGAGATTAAAGAAAAGCTCTCAGAGGCCTATGAGCTGGTTTCTGATATGAAGCTTAAGGATGCTGTGAGGGTGCTTGAGAAGGCATCGGCATATATTCCGCACCTTGAAGAACTTGCCGGACGTTTGGAGAGTGCACGCATAGAAATAGAAGACATTGAGGCGGAGGTTGAGAGCCTTGGCGCGCGCACTGAGGCTTCTCCTGAAAGGCTTCAGGCCGTGGAGGACAGGCTGTCCCTGCTTTATTCCCTGATGCAGAAATACGGAGTCTCTTCCCTTCAGGAGCTTGCCGCGGAAAGAGACCGTCTGAAGGAGCTGGTTCTTGGGGCGGAGACAATTGAGGAAGATGAGGCTGCGCTGGAAGCGGAGGTTTCAGAGGCCTTTAAAGCGTATAAGAAGCTGCACTCAGAGCTGTTTGACAAGCGCTGTGCTGCGGCAGGGCCGTTTGGGAAGGCCATTGAGGAGCAGCTTCGCTATCTTGAACTTGAGAGCGCCGTGTTTGAGGTGAAAGTAGGGGAGAGCGGCGTGGATTTCCTGTTCTCTTCTACCGGCAGGGCTCCCGTGGACGTTGCCAAGGCGGCTTCCGGAGGAGAACTTTCCCGTATTATGCTGAGTCTCAAGGCGCACATGGCACATCTTACGCATATGCCCACTCTGGTTTTTGATGAGATTGATACGGGAGTGTCCGGATCGGCCGCGGACAAAATGGGCTCACTGGTGTGCTCCATGGGCGCGTCCATGCAGGTTTTTGCAATAACGCACCTTCCGCAGGTGGCGGCAAAGGGCAGCGCGCATTACCTTGTTTCAAAATCGGCCGATGTCACTTCTGTGCGGGCTTTGGACGCTTCTGGCCGTGTGCAGGAGATAGCCCGTATGCTTTCCGGCTCAGTTATTACCCCGGAGGCCATAGCAAACGCCAAGTCACTTCTTAAATAATGGCAGTAAAACCCCAGAAAGGCGTCCGCAGCGTTGAAGAGTTCAAGACGCAGCTCCACAGGCACGGTCTCAAGGCCACGCGCCCCCGGATTGCCGTTCACACCGTGATGATGGACCTGGTCCACGCATCGCCGGACCAGGTTGTGGAAAGGTTCCGTGAAGCCGGTGTGAAAGTGACAGTGGCTTCCGTTTACAATATCCTCTCAGAACTGTCCGACAACCACATTTATGCGCGTCGTCTATCGGCAGCAGGCAAAATGTTCTTTGATGCCATCCCGGAGTCCCATGTCCACCTGTATGACCGTGAGAACCACACCTACCGGGATGTTGTGGATGAGGAGCTTCAGGCTGTTGTGGAAGGGCATCTTGGCCGCCGCAAGTTCAAAGGCTACTCCATTGAGGACATAGACATCCAGTTTGTGGTCCGTCCTACCAAACGTAAAAAATAATCCCTGGCAGATAACCCTCTGATAATCTGTAATTTACCCAAATCTGGTTGTGCAATTTGTCCAACCAGATTTTTGTAAGTGATTGGATTTCAGTGAATTGAGTGCCAGGGTAAAAAATAGTTGGGAAAATGGTTTTTCTTGTGTAAATTTGTAAGACCAATTATAACACTTAATTAAAAACTGATATGAAAACAACGGACATTATGGCACGCCTTCAGGCCAAGTACCCTGGAGAAAAGGAGTATCTGCAGGCTGTTCAGGAAGTTCTGGAATCTATTGAGGATGTGTACAATCAGCATCCTGAGTTTGAACAGGCAAAGATAGTGGAGCGTCTGGTGGAGCCGGACCGCATCTTCTCTTTCCGCGTTACCTGGATCGATGACCGCGGTGAGGTCCAGACCAACACCGGCTACAGGATCCAGTTCAACAGTGCCATCGGCCCTTATAAGGGCGGCCTCCGTTTCCATAGGGCTGTGACACCTTCCATGCTCAAGTTCCTGGGCTTTGAACAAACCTTCAAAAACGCCCTTACAACCCTCCCTATGGGCGGTGCAAAGGGCGGCTCAGACTTTGACCCCGTGGGCAAGTCCAACGACGAAATCATGCGCTTCTGCCAGGCATTCATGCTGGAGCTTTGGAATTGTATCGGCCCGGATCAGGATATCCCCGCAGGTGATGTGGGCGTTGGCGGCCGTGAAATCGGCTACCTCTACGGCATGTACAAGAAGCTGGCCCGCCAGTACAACACCGGCGTCCTTACAGGTAAGGGCGGCACCTGGGGCGGTTCCATCCTGCGTCCCGAGGCAACCGGTTTTGGTGCCCTCTACTTCACCCAGCACCTCCTCCAGAAGGCAGGCAAGGACATCAAGGGCTGCCGCGTGGCACTGTCCGGCTTCGGTAACGTAGCATGGGGCGCCGCAACAAAGGCCCGTGAGCTTGGTGCAAAGGTTGTTGCCATCAGCGGCCCGGACGGCGTGTGCGAAATTCCTGACGGCATTACCCCGGAAATGATTGACTATATGCTTGTTATGCGTGCGTCCAACCGTAACAAGGTTGAGGATATGGCCACCAAATTCCCTTCACTTGCAAAGTTCACTCCCGGAAAGAAGTCATGGAGCGTTCCCGTGGACATTGCTCTCCCTTGCGCCTTCCAGAATGAACTCTCCGAAGAAGATGCCAAGGAATTGAAAGCCAACGGCTGCTGGTGCTGCTGCGAGGTCTCCAACATGGGTTGCCAGCCCGGAGCCATCCACTTCTTCCAGCACAACGGCATCCTCTTCGCTCCCGGTAAGGCCGTGAACGCAGGCGGCGTGGCCACTTCCGGTCTGGAAATGACCCAGAACGCAGAGCATATCTCCTGGAGCGGCGCCGAGGTAGATGAGAAACTCCACTTCATCATGAAGTCCATCCATGAGCAGTGCGTCAAGTACGGCACTCAGCCGGACGGCTCCGTGGACTACGTCAAGGGCGCAAATATCGCCGGCTTCATGAAGGTTGCTACCGCAATGCTGGAGCAGGGGACGATTTAGTTGCCTAAATCGTCCCTGAAGGGGTCTGAGACCCCTTTTTTTATTTATTGAGGGGCGTTCCCCTCAAACTCCCCCTTGTCGCTTCGCTCCGAGATGCTTCGGTGCAACGTTGAAGTGTCGCAGGTCTGTGTTTTTTGGAGGCCGCTGAAAAAGGATCCGTTTTTCGAAGCCTCTAAGAATCGCATTTTTACGATCACCCTCCTGAGTTTCCATATGCATCTGAAAAATGGATTCT
>CACXNH010000162.1 GCA_902768955.1 uncultured Bacteroidia bacterium
GTGTGAAGAGAAAGTAGAAGAGCGGAATTACCGTAAAATAGAGGATATTGGCGCTCATCCGGTAAAAATTACGTGAAATGGCTGTCATTCGTCACAAATTTGCTGGGACTAATATACAAAAATTATTTCATTCGTCCCAATTTCGTTACTTTCGTCCCTATATATGCGTTTTAGTCCCGGAAATCCCTTTTTTCGCCTCATAAATTTTCCCACCCGGCCTACTGGCGCTAATTTTGGCCTGAAAAACCGAGAAATAACAGAAATAACTATGCAGACTATCCCTATTTTCTTCTCCGTCGACGAGCATTACGTGCCCTACCTTGCTGTGGCCCTTAATTCAATCAAAGACAACGCATCTAAGCGCTATCTCTATCATATCCACATACTTAACGACAATATCTCCAGTGAAAGCAAAACGCGCCTCAGGGCCCTTGAGAGCGCAAATTTCTCGCTCGAATTCAATTCTCTCACTGAAAAGCTCCGTTGCCTGGACGGATTGAGGAAACACCGGTTCAAGGCTTTCTCTTCACTGAGTATCTACTTCCGTCTTTTTATCCCCATGCTTTTCCCCCAGTATGACAAAGGCATTTATCTGGATGCCGATATTGTGGTTCCTGGAGATATTTCCGAACTCTGGCATGAGCCCCTCGGCAATAATCTTATAGGCGCAGTCGCCGATTACAGTATCCAGCATATCGCCCCTTTTATGCGTTATATTGATGACTACGTGGGTGTGGACCACCGTAAATACATCAATTCAGGAGTGCTCCTTATGAATCTTGGGCGCCTTCGTGAAGTTGATATTGCCGGTAAATTCATGAGCTGGATGGTAAAGTATTCACTTGGTACTGTGGCCCCGGACCAGGACTATCTTAACGCGCTTTGTTGGAACAGTATCCTGTATCTTGACCCGTGCTGGGACGCAATGCCAGGGGGTGCCGTTACCTCTTTTGATGGCCCCAAGATAATTCATTTCAATCTTGCCGCCAAGCCCTGGCTCAATGACAGTGTGCCCTATGAAGAGGTGTTCTGGAAGTACTCTGAGACCAGCGGTTTTCACGATGAGATCCGCTCCCGCAGGTACAGTTTCCTCCATGATCCCGAAGCCGTCAACAAGTACCGCAGCGGCGTAGACGGTCTTGTCAAGATGGCTGCGGAACTTACTGGATCGGCCACATCTTTCCGCTCCATTATTTCTTCAAGGAAAGAATTCCGCCTATGCTGTTAGTCACGCCCGGTAGGGAGCTGGCCATCGAAAACATAAGGAGAGCGGCCCTGGAGGGCAGGTTCAACGACAAGACTGAGCCCTTTGACCCGCAAATCTCCCCTCAGGCTCTTAAGGCCGATATACTTGGTTATGTCTCACGCCTGAATTCTCCGGTCCAGAAACTGAAAACCGCCGTTGCAAGGGCGGTGGTTGACTCATGGGTGAGGATCTGGAGTGAGCCGGTGAACAAGATAACCGGTATCCGGAACCTTCTCACAGTACAGGGTCCCGCCTTCCTTACCAGTAACCATTTCAACCCTTTTGACAACGGCGTCCATCGCACCCTTTCACGCCTCACCGGGAGAGACCGTCTGGTTGCCGTAAGCCAGGGAACCAACTTTGTGATGCCGGGCCTCAACGGCTTTGTCCTCAGAAATATTGACGTGATACCACTGATTCAGGAGCCTTCATACATGAACGGTGCCTTCCGCACCCTCATGCGAAGGAACCTTGACCGGAACCGCTTCATCCTCATCTACCCCGAGCAGGAGATGTGGTTCAACTACCGGAAACCGCGCCCGGGAAAGAGGGGCGCCTTCCTCTTTGCCGCAGAGTACGGAGTCCCGGTGGTTCCCACGTTTGTGGAAATGGTGGATCTTCCGGAAATCGTGGCCCCGGGCTTTCATGACGTTAAGCTTATCCTGCACGTGCTGCCGCCCATATTTCCGGATCCCGAAAAATCGGCCCGGGAGAACAGTTTCCTTATGTGCCAGGCCGATTATGACGCCAAGGTGCGCTGCTACGAGCACTGCTACGGACGCCCTCTCACTTACGAATTCTCAAAAGAAGATATAGCCGGTCTCATATAGCTTAATATTCATTTCATTTTTTGCCGGATTTGTTGTATATTTGCATGATTTAGAAGACAGAAACATAAAATAATTATAAATCAACACTTTTTATGGCAGAAATTAAGAAAAGAGTCTATCGTTTCGGCGGAAAGCACGCTGAAGGCGATGGCAAGATGAGAGAAATTCTGGGCGGCAAGGGCGCAAACCTGGCCGAGATGAACCTCCTTGGTATGCCGGTTCCCGCCGGTTTCACCATCACCACTGAATGCTGCACGGAGTATTATCGCCTTGGCGGTGGTTACACTCCCGAGCTCAAGGCCGATGTCGCTGCTGCCCTTGAGGCAACGGAGAAGATCATGGGCAAGAAATTTGGTGACGCAGAAGATCCCCTCCTTGTCAGCTGCCGATCCGGCGCCCGCAGTTCCATGCCCGGCATGATGGACACCATCCTCAATATCGGCCTTTGCTCCAAGACCATTCCCGGAATGATCAAGAAGACCGGCAACCCCCGCTTTGTGTACGATGCATACCGTCGTCTCATCATGATGTACTCAGATGTTGTGATGGAGAAGGCAGAAGGCATTGAGCCCGCAGACGGCATGGGTATCCGCCAGCAGCTTGACCGTATGATGGAAGATGTAAAGAAGGCCAATGGTTACAAGAGCGACACTGAACTTACCGCAGACCAGCTCAAGGATCTTGCAGAGGCATTCAAGGTACGCATCAAGGAAGTCCTTGGTGTTGAATTCCCGGACGACGCCCAGGCTCAGCTCTGGGGCTCTATCGGCGGCGTGTTCAAGAGCTGGAACGGAAAGAGGGCTATCCGCTACCGTCAGATCGAGCACATTCCGGACGACTGGGGAACAGCCGTGAACGTCCAGTCCATGGTGTTCGGTAATATGGGTGAAACCTCCGCTACCGGTGTGGCATTCTCCCGTAACCCCGCCAACGGTGACAATAAGTTCTATGGTGAGTGGCTCATCAACGCACAGGGTGAAGACGTGGTTGCCGGTATCCGCACCCCCAATCCCCTGAACGAGGCCACAAAGAGTGAGAAGAACAAGAACCTGGCTTCCCTTGAAAAGGCTATGCCTGAGGTTTACAAGGAACTGGACGAAATCCGCAAGCGCCTTGAAGACCACTTCCAGGATATGCAGGACATCGAGTTCACAATCCAGGAAGGCAAGCTCTGGATGCTGCAGTGCCGCATTGGCAAGCGCACCGGTCTTGCTGCCCTCCAGATGGCAGTTGATATGGTTGAGGAAGGCCTCATTGATGAAAAGACCGCTGTCATGAGAGTCGCTCCCGCACAGCTTGACGAGGTCCTCCACCCCATCCTTGACCCCGCTTCTGAGAAGAAGGCAGAGTGCCTTGCACAGGGTCTTCCCGCATCTCCGGGCGGCGCCGTGGGTCAGATTGTCTTCACTTCAGAAGACGCTATCGCCTATGCAAAGGCCGGCAAGAAGTGCATCCTTGTCCGTGAGGAAACTTCCCCTGAAGACATTGACGGTATGCACGCTTCCGTAGGTATCCTCACAGAGCGCGGCGGCATGACTTCCCACGCAGCCCTCGTGGCCCGCGGATGGGGTAAGTGCTGCATCGTGGGCTGCGACGCCCTCAAGATTAACTTCAAGGACAAGACAGTTACCTTCGCAGGTGTCAACAAAACTTACAAGGAAGGTGAGTGGCTCTCACTCAACGGCGCAAAGGGTCTTGTGTACGCAGGTGCCATCGAGACCATGGACGCCTCTGAGAACCCTCTCTTCGCTAAGTTCATGACCATGTGCGACAAATTCCGCAAACTCGGTATCCGCACCAACGCAGATACTCCCGAAGATGCCGCGCGCGCACTCAAGTTCGGTGCACAGGGAATTGGCCTCTTCCGTATTGAGCACATGTTCTACGGACGCAACAGCGAGCAGCCGCTTTCCAAGCTCCGTAAGATGATCCTCTGCAACACTGACGATGAACGTAAGGCAGCCCTCGCAGAACTTGAGCCTTACATGAAAGCCGCCGTTAAGGAAACCCTCCGCGT
>CACXNH010000163.1 GCA_902768955.1 uncultured Bacteroidia bacterium
AATGCTCAAATACAAAATATCAACAACTTCCATATCACTTATTTTTACAAATGTAATGAATTATCTCATTTACAAGACTATTTATAATGGAAGAATAAACGTACAATAATATGAAGAAATTAGTTAAACTGAACGAAGATAGATTAAGAGCAATTGTTGCTGAAAGTGTGAAGAATGTGTTTGGGTTCCTTTGCAAAACCAAACTCTTTCTCAAAAGCCGTCAGATTGGCATTCTTCGAATTATGGTCTTCGATAATGGAGAATGTCACCAGGCGGAACTTGTCTTTGAATTCCGGCTCATTGAGAACACTATGGAAGATAGCTGCAACTTCTGCAGGAGGATTCCTGAATGCTCCGCAGCCAAAGGCTCCAAGTACAAGGGAGTCATGCCCATGCATCAGGGCAATCCGAAAGATGGTGCGGACTTTGTTCGCCGTGATATCCCTGGCCCGCTGAGGCATGTGTCCGTCCGGAGTAAGTTTCAGGGCATAACGCCCATTCAGGTTCAGCGCGGCGCAAGTGATGACAGACACCTGGTAGGGATTCTCCATCAAGGTGCACTCAAGTCCTTCCCTGAACACGGTCACGGACGGTGAATAGATGGCGCTGAAATCCAAGTTGCCAAGCGGATAGTTGTTCCCGGGACTATGGTTGTAACCGTATTTTGAAGCAAAGGCAACATCAAAGGTGTAGATGGAACGGGTAAGCGTGCTACGGCGGCAGATGGTTTCCTCCTGTGCCCTTGCTCCGGTTTCAACGCCGCCCCCCGGGTGCCCGGCACTGGCAAAGTTGAGCAAAGCCGGATTGTATCCTTCCTGCACGAGCCGCTGGGCGGCCACCAGGCAGTCATTCCTCTCCACCATAATTTTGCTTCCACCCGCTACCGTAGGAGTGTCCTGAATAGGAAGCTCATCATGATAGCAGGCAGCACCGGCAAGCATCTTATCCATCTGCAGGACAATCTGTTTCCCAGTTGGCGACGTGTAAGCACCAGCTTTGATAATCATGGTGGTATCATTGAAGATTGCCGAATTCAGTGCTTTGCGCTTAGCAATCGCGGGATCGAATATCTTGTAGGCCATATCTCTTATTATGTAGTTATTACAATTCTCAAATTTACACATTCTTTAGTAAATTGTGATGAAGTCGTTGTCTCCTGTATGGGATTCCTTCCCCGGTACTACGTTCATCATACCCATAAGGAAATCCGAGTCTTTCAGTATTTCTTGGAGTCTTGATAACGGAACTTCCAGATGGGCAGACAATATCTGGGTCAGGTCCAGGGATACGACATCATCTTCGCCGATATCGTAACGGACCGACAGTCCCAGCGGCTTGACAAACTGCTCGATAAGGGACGTCAGCACCTGTTCCTTCAACTCCGCTTCCATTTGTCGCCTGCTCTCTTTCAGCTCTCTCTCCCGAAGCGTTTCCATGATTTTCGGAACGAACGAGACCATTGCGGGGATTTCCATGTCGAACTGAATGATAAACTCAGCGAGCCGATGGCCGGAGATATGGACCTCATACCGTTTTTCCGCAGGCCATGGACAGGCAAAGGTAGCACCGTGCGGGCCATTCTTATAAACTCTGTACCTCCCGTTATCGAGGCGCAGGCGGAATGAGTTCTTTTTATAGACGACCTTTTCCCGAACCACGTCTTTCTTCAGTAGTTCAGACAAGGCCTTTTCGGCCAGAAGCGGTTCAGCATCCGCACCGGCCTTATTCAAGACCTCCATGCAAGAACTCCATACCTTCTCCAGAATCTGCTTACGGATCCAGTCAGGCGTTACATCGGTTTTCTCGACATAATTGTCGAAGAAACTACGCCATTTCCGCGCCAGGGGCATATTGCCGAGCTCCGTTACCACACGGGCCGTTATTGCTTTGAAATCAATTCTTCCCTCTTTCATCGTAGTTCAATTGTACATACCCGTCCAGACTTCTCCATCCAGTGATGGTGGGCCTCATAGCAGTTCTTGTCCTGGCACACCCAGATAATCTTGCAACGCATATTGTCCGGAAGCCAGGGCTCCGGTGCATATCCGTCTGTCAGAATCAGCAGGCCGTCATAGCCGTTCTCGTGGGCATACTCGATGGGCTCCTGGAAACTGGTGCCGCCACGGCCGATGGCCAGCACCTCCCGCATAACCTTTTTCAGGCTCTGGACCACACGTACGCCACAGTCGAACTGAATGACGTCTATGGACTCGAAGCCGTAGCGAAAGGCGCTATTGATTACGCCATAGAAATAGCTCATACTCTCGCTGGAGATGGAGCCGCTCACGTCGACGGCCACCAGCAGCCGGGTGTCGAAGCGTCGGATGGAGCCCATGTTCTCGAACCCGGTACGGCGGTTGGGGCGCATGCGGGTGAGCTTTCGCCTGGAGGACAGGATGCTGGCCCTGAAGCCGCTGAAGACATTGCGCCAGTTGATTTTGGCCTTGGTGGACGCTTTAAGTTGCTCGGCAAAGGCGCCGGCCAGCGAACCCCAGGAGGTGCAACCCCCGATAACCCCATTGATAAGGGCTACGGTCAGGTCATCTTCGTCCCAGAGCTCAGATAAAGCCTGGTTCTTTTCTGAT
Source organism: uncultured Bacteroidia bacterium (assembly GCA_902768955.1). Taxonomy (GTDB): domain Bacteria; phylum Bacteroidota; class Bacteroidia; order Bacteroidales; family UBA932; genus Cryptobacteroides. The sequence continues at coordinate 2,586 of CACXNH010000163.1, forward strand.
GTCCTTTCGAACTGGTCATCCATACTGTCATTTCGACCTTTCCCGATTCCTTGCCCTTGCTTTTGGTTGTCATCTCCATCTTCTCCGCCTTCGCCTCCGGCACCCGGAGGCAGCATGGATTGAATCTTGCGAGAGTACCATTCATAGGCCATCCCTGACGGCAGCTCATAGTCTGCCGGTTTATCGATTTTTAAGGCTGAATACTTGTAGTTGTCACCAACCACGATATTGGACCCCAGAGCGATAGCCTGCTGGCTGCACCCGTCCGGCTTCCGCTCGTAGGGGTGCTTGAGCAGGATGCGGATTGCTTCCGTCCGGAGCGCCTCTTCCAGTCCCTGGTCGGTCATCTCCCGGAGGAAATCGGGGTTGTACTCAATACGGCGCTTGCCGCTGCGGATGGGACAGGCCATCTGCGTGTTGGGCGCCAATTCATGCGTACAGAGTACCTGAAAGAGTACTGGCTCTTGGATGAACCAGTGCTCAATGATGGTTGTGATACGGTCTCTCATTTACTTGATGCCTTTCACATAGGATATAAACATCATGGTAAGTACCTGGCACTCGCGAGCGATAAAGCCTACGGCGTTAGGGTAGGTCTTCTGAACGAAGAGATTGGCGAAGTGGGCTGCGGCCTCCTTTTTAGATCTGGCCAGATAACCGAAGTAGTCCTCAAGGTTTTTCTTGGCCGTTTCCTTGTCCTTGGCGGGAACTTTCTCGACCTCCAGGAAGCGGTAGATGCCGTCGTTGACCACTGACAGCTGGTGCAGCTCATAGGTCTCCAGTTTCTCCTTGACCTTGGGAAAACTCAACATAACTTCGCGGCCGGATACCATTTTGCGGCTGGACACGCTGCTCATGAAAGCGCTGGCGGCTTTGGGACCGACCACGGACGAAATGGCTTTGGTAAGCAACTGGTTCAGTTCGCCGGCCTGTCCGATGATATCCGAGACACGTTTCCAGGCACGGCGGTCCGGTGTCTTGTCCAGTCCGGTGTCCTCTCCTTCCTTGGCATCGGGGTCTTTGTCGAGCCAGATCTGGTTCTCCTGGATGAAATCGATGACACGGCCGTCCACCTTTGCCTTCCGGGCCCAGAGGAGCCACTCCTGCACCGTGGGGCGGAAGTTCACGATATTGAAACGGCTCACCAGCGCTGGGTCCAGATCCGTCAGCTGGTACTGGTCGCCTGCGTTGACCGCGCTGATGATGCGGCTCCCTGGAGGGAGCTCGCGACCTGCGAGTTTGCGGTTGAGCGCCAGGTCCATGATGGTCTGGAGGATCTCCGGGCGGGCGCGGTTGAGCTCGTCCAGGAACAGGACGATGGGCTTCCCGTCCAAAGGGAACCAGTACGGGGGCATGAAGTCCGTCTTGCCGGTCTGCTCGTTTTTGTTGGGAATGCCAATCAGATCTCCCGGGTCGCTCATCTGGCCCAGGAAGAGTGCCACCACGGGCATACCCTTGGCGGCGTAGTACTCGGTAAGTATTTCAG
>CACXNH010000164.1 GCA_902768955.1 uncultured Bacteroidia bacterium
GGACCAGGTCCAAGGGATGAAATGCCACCTGGTCCAATAAAGGGTTAGACCTCGTCCAATTATTAGCTGGACCAGGTCCACCGGCACACGACAGGATGTGTGGCGGATGTGTGTGTCAGGAAAGGGCAATTAGCACTGTGACCAGTATCGCGGTTGGTACTTACGGCGTGCACTTTGGGGGTATAATGCACATACTCAGTACCGGCAGGTACTCACTGTGTGCAGAAATGGCAATAAATATCCGTGCTCAGTACCGGCAGGTACTCGCTGCGTACAGAAATGGCAATAAACGCACAAAGCGAGTACTGGCATCATGTGGCTGGACTTGGTCCGGAGAATAATCCGTAACATCAAAGCCTACTAATCTGGGCGAGGTTGGTTTTTCTGTGACCATCCTCGCCCAGAGGATATGGACCAGAGGCATTTCAAATGGCATTTAGGTGGGCGTGGTTGGTAGCGGTAAATCCAACCTCGCCCAAAGTGACAGCCAAAACACATAGTTTTGCAATTGATCCTCTTTTCCGGAAGGCCGCCGAAGGCTTCGATGGCCATATCGTGGATTCGGTCCCTGCGGGCGTAAATATCGGCCTCCTGCTGCTCCCTGCAGGCGACAAGAAGCAGGAGGAAGGCAAATATTACGGTAACGCGTTTTACGAAAACGTAGTTATTTGAAACGGACGCGGGAGCGGATGTCCTGGGGAACCTGGCGGGCGTCCACATACTGCCACTCATCTATCATATAGCCGCCGTGACGTTTGATGTTCTCCTCGATGGCCTCCATTATGCCAAGGCGGTAAAAGAGGTCCTCCGTTGACGCGAAATCGTATTCAGGATGGCCCTGAAGACTGACTATAAGGGTGTCGATGCAAAGGTTGCACTGCGCGATGCCCTCCATTATCTTTTCTACAGGAACGGTGATTTCTTTTGGCTCTGCGTCCGTGGAAGTATCTACGCTCACCATATCCTCCTCTATCTCCTGCTCGGGTTCCTGCTCAATTTCTTGGTCCGGATACTTCTCATAGCCGTCAAAGATATCGGGGTCGTCGAATTTCTCTTCAAAATCGTCATATTCCTCAAAGCCGCCGGGATCTTCCACGCCTATGGATTCCAGTTCTTCAGATGAGGGCAGCCTTACAAGCCCGCCCGTTGCAGCGTTCAGGAGCTGAATAAACATATAGGTCCGCTGGAGGCCCACCATCGGCATAAGGGAATAGGTTTTGTTATCTTCCAGGACGAAGATTACCGTGCCGCGGATCTCCTGGGCCTGCCCGTAAATTAGAGTTCCGGCCATATTGTCCGGAAGGTCCTTCATATATCCGTCTTTGTCCACAAGCATTGCCACGTGGCAGCCTTCAAGGGAAAGGGCCTTGGTTATGCGGGAGAGAAGGGGCGAAAAGTGAACCACGTCAAAACCGCGCGCGTCCACTTGATCTGCGAGGGAGTCCAGGTCCAGTTTTTCGACTTCTTCCACATCCATCGCGTAATAGAAGCCCTGGGGATAGACGGCAATCACGCCCAGGCTGTCTTTTGAGTCCTCTTCCTCAGGGTTGACTTTCAGATACTCCTTGAGCCACAGCTCCTCAATCTCTTCCGCGTGGTTGGAAAGTTCTCTTGAAACATAGCCCCTGGCCACCTGCTCCAGGGTAAACTGTTCCCTGTCTCCAAGACGCACCGCCTGCAGGCTGGCCTGGGCAACGCCTTTTCTGCCCAACTCATGCAGGATGACGGCATTTAGCCAGAAGCAGTTACTGTGGCCCATCTGACAGCCGCGCTCCAGGGGTTCCAGGGCCTGGACAAGGTCTTCAGGATAGCCAAGGTTGCCATAATACAGACATAAACCCTTGAGAAAACAGGCATAGCGGTCGTGATGGGAAATGGCGTAATCAAGGCCTTCTGAAATCTCTTTGTGAAGGGCTTCCTGCTCCTCCCGGGAAAGTGCCAGAAAATCCTCCTGACTCATTCTGGCCTTGAAGCGGCGGCAGTTTACTGCCCCCTTGCGGGCGCCTTCATCGGCCACCTCGCAGGCGCGGTCCCAGTCCCCGGCCGATTCATAAAGAGCGGCCAGTGAGTAATAGCTCTCATTGTCTCCGCGGTCTATACTCACCTGAAAAGCCTTTTCTGCAGCCTCCGGGTTAGTGTCTTCCAGCGCCTGGCCCAGCAAATCATAGTAGAGAGTATCACACTCCGGGTGTTTTTCTATGTGCTTCCTGAGGATATCGGCTACCAAGGCAGGGTCCTCAGGGAATCTGTAATCCCCGAAAATGGTGTTTTCCAGCGTCATGACCTGCGCCAGTTCGCTGCCTGCCTTATAGGAGGAATCCATAAAGAAGGCATGCATCTGGGGCATGGCTTTATCGGCCTCCGTGCGGCCGTCAAAGTACATCTGTGCCAGGGCGGCATTGGCGTCCTGCACGCCGTCAGTACCGGCCCAGGTGAGAAGGACTTCGGCCTTTTTGAGGCACTCTCCGCCTGGATTCACCAGAGAAAGCCATCGGCCATAACCATAGGCGGCGTAGGGGTCACTTTCACTGCAGGCTTTTAGTTTTTCCACCATCTCGGGGGAAAGGCTCTTGACGCGCCATCCGGTTAGGAAATGCTGGAGGAAATTGCGGTCCGGGGTGATTTCAAAGGTCTTTTGCATATCAATAGTATTCTATCTCCCTTTCTATGGTTGTAACGGATTCCTGGCCGGTATAGCGGGCTATTACAAACTCTTCACGGGTTACCCAGTTGCCGTATTTGTCATAGGTGTACTTTGTAAAGGTATCGGTGAAGGTGGGGGTGGCAACATCTTCATACCATTCCTCGTTCTTGACAATGTCATAATGATCATCGTAAGTCTTGATCATTTTCCCGGGAGTAAGTGATATATAAGAAGGCTTTCCGCCAAGTTCAAAGGATTCTACCGCCAGATAACGGGGGTTATCCAGCATCTTGTAGGTGTGAGTGTCCCAGCCGGTGTCAAAATTATACGAGTTTTCCTCTTTGAACACAAAGTCCTTGTACATACCGTTGGGATAGTAGGAGATGTTAAGGACCTTGAAGCGCAGTTTGTCGCTGTCCAGGGATTTTGGATAGCCTCCTTCATACACCCAGGTATAGGAGTAACTTTCTTCGTATTCCTTTTCCCCGGAGCCCCACATTTCAATATAGGAGTAATTGTCCACCGTAAGGTTTCCGTCATCGCCGAATGTGTATTTTGTCTCGCGGAAAGTCTTTCTGTCCGGCTGAACCATCAACATAGCGAATAAGCGAAAGATCCTTTATTATTCCGTTAACGTAATCTGCAACCGAAGGACCCGCAAAGAAAAAGTCTCCGGCAACATATTTTCCTTCATTATTGAACTCGTATTCGAAATAGTCACCACCATCTTTATAATAAGAGTCATAGTCGGAACCTGTTAAAGAAATCACCCAACCGTTATCGTTAGTCCATTCATCCGCAATGTTGATGACCCCATAGAGCTCAGTCTGAATGGCTGCCGTCGTAGCACCCGTCGACGAGCGGTGGATCATCACCGGTACGTAGGCCGGTACCGTCGTGGCCACAGTCTCACCATTCATCAGCGGGCTCACTGTCACCGTGCCGTTCGCTACGCTCTTCAGCGTGTATGCCGTGCAGCCCTCGGGCAACTGGTAGTTATCTTTTGCGCAGAATGTCGACCATGTATGCGTGGCGTTCTTAGCGAACAAGATGGGAGTGCTGACCACTTTCCAGGCAGGAGTTGTGACGAGGGCGCCATTCTCTATGTTGTTATGTACGGCAGACCATACGTATGCCTTCTCGGTGCTGGTAGTGCCGAGCTTCACAAAGACCTCGAACGTATAGACATTAGCGCCAAGCTTGTCACCCTCACTCTGTGTATCGATGTAATAGGCTCCCTTGGGTTTCGGGTCTGCGGGCTCTATCCTGTAGAAGAAATGGCGGCGGCCCGCTGTCTCACTGACCCATACTGGTA
>CACXNH010000165.1 GCA_902768955.1 uncultured Bacteroidia bacterium
GTAGTGCCCGTTGAATAGGGTAAAACAAAGTGCCGCGCCTGATTAAGCCGCGGCACTTCTTTTTTATTTCAGATCCAGGGGATTTCTTTTGAGCCAGGTAATTACGGCCTGAATCTCCTTATAGAAAGGCGTATCTTCCAGAATTGCCGGCTGGATGGCCCGCACGGCTTCATAGGCGCGGCGTGACGCAGAGCACAGCTTATCCTTGATGCCAAGGATATCCGTAGCCTGGGCCAGGGCAATGTAGTGGATGGCCATTACCTGGAAGGAATTCTCCACAACCTGGCGGCACAAAAGGGCGGAATTGGTGCCCATTGATACTATGTCCTGGTTGTCGTTGTTGTTGGGGATGCTGTGAACGTAATTGGGCATTGCAAGGGTCTGGCACTCTGCAGTAGTGGAAGTTGCCGTGAACTGGCATGCCTGCATGCCGTAATTGAGCCCCAGCTTACCCATATTGAGGAACGGGGGGAGGATGCCGTTGATGCGGTCGTGGAAAAGATAGTTGAGCTGCCTTTCCGTGAGCATGGTAAGGCGTACAAGGGCAATCTTCACCTTGTCTTGCTCAAGGGAGATGTAGTCTCCGTGGAAGTTGCCGCCGTGATAGACGTATTGGGTGTCAGGATCCACAATAGGGTTGTCACAGGCAGAGTTAATCTCGTTCTCAAGTACTTCAGAGGCCGATTGGAAGGTTTCGTAGACAGGGCCCAGGATCTGGGGTGTGCACCTCAGGGAGTAGTAGGCCTGGACTTTCTTTTCAAAGACTTCCTCCTTGTGGCCGCCGTTGTAGAGCTCTATCTCACGCTTTGAAAGGCATTTGGAATCTTTGGCCAGGGCACGAAGACGTGCGGCGATTACCTGCTGGCCCTTCTGGCGGCGGCACTCGTTCAGAGACTCTGCCATGAAGTCGTCGTATGAGCCCGCAATCTCGTTCATCCATATGGCGGCAAGGGTGGCCCAGTCCAGGAGGATATCGGCCTGGAACTGGTTTACAAGGGATATGCCAGTCATTACAGACGTGCCGTTTACGGCCGATAACCCTTCCCTGATGTGGATTTCCATTGGCTTGAGGCCGCACTGGGCCATTACCTCTGCGGTGGGGCGCCACTCTCCTTTATAATGCACCTCTCCTTCACCGATGAGGGCAAGGGCTATGTGAGCAAGCTGGACAAGGTCTCCGCTGGCGCCCACGCTGCCGTGACGGGGGATGAAGGGATAGATGCCGTTATTCAGGAAACCGGCCAATAATCTCACCACATCCGGATGAACGCCGGAGCGTGCCTGGAGGAAAGTGCCTATACGGGCAACCATGGCCGCCCTTACGGATGCGTCTCCAAGGGGCTTTCCTGCACCGGTAGAGTGACTCCTTATAATATTATATTGGAGGTCTTTCAGGTACTCATCGTCCACGCGCCACTGCGCCATGGGGCCAAAACCCGTATTAATGCCGTAAATGACCTTGTCCTTGTGGAATTCTTTGAGGAAACGGTAACAGCGCTCCACTTCCTGCATTGCCTTTTCTGGCAATATAATTTTCTCCCCGCCAAAAACTATCCGGCGCACATAATCCGTAGAAAAATACTTCATGGTCTCTTTAAAATGTCATGCAAATTTACTAACTTTGACAAAATCTAACAAGAATCAATATGAATTCCGCTACAGTTCTAAGTATCTTCAAGGAAATAACCGCAATCCCAAGGGAATCCGGCCATGAGGGGCCCATCACCAAATATCTCCAGGATTTTGCCGCAGCCCGCGGCCTTCAGTGCAAAACGGACAAAACAGGCAACGTAGTTATCACAAAGCCCGCATCCAAGGGTAAGGAGAACGTCCCCACGCTGGTGCTTCAGGCCCATCAGGACATGGTATGTGAGAAAAACGCCGGCTTTGAGTTCAATTTCCTGACAGACCCCATCCCGTATGAGATTGAGGACGGCTGGATGATAGCCAAAAATACTACTTTGGGGGCCGATGACGGAATTGGCATAGCCGCCTGCCTTGCCCTTCTGGACGGGGATCTCCCTATGGGAAAGCTGGAGTGCCTTTTCACTATTTCTGAGGAAACGGGGATGGACGGCGCATTTGCCCTTGAGCCAGGATTCTTTGAGGGAAAAACCCTTATCAACCTGGACTCCGAGGATGAAGGCCAGCTGTTTGTGGGCTGCGCGGGCGGTATAGACACCACCGCAACGTTCAGTTTCCGCAGGGAGCCTATCCGCAAAGGATACAAAGTGCTTAAGATACGCGTCACAGGTGCCCAGGGCGGCCATAGCGGAGACGATATAAACAAGGAAAGGGCAAACGCCCTCCGCCTTCTTGTGCGCTTCCTGTTCACGGAACTGCAGTATGACTTCCAGCTTATCGGCCTTGACGGCGGCAACAAGCCCAACGCCATCTGCCGTGAGGCAGAGGCCCTGATTGCCGTTCCCGGTGATGAAATTGATGAGATGAAAGAAGACGCAGAGGCCTTCTCAAAACTCCTGCAGGCAGAATTCGCCGCTTCTGATCCTGGCGTCAAGGCTATTTGTGAGGAGGTATCGGCCCCACAGGAAAAACCCATAGAGGAAGGGGATGCCGCAAATATCATTGCAACCCTCCTTGCGTGTCCCCACGGGGTGGAGCAGATGTCGGTGGATATCCCCGGGCTTGTTGAAACTTCCTCAAACCTTGCCGCGGCGCATATAGAGGGAGATACCCTCAAGGTCATCACCAGCCAGAGAAGTTCCGTGGTGAGTGAGCTTCACGCCATGGCAGAGCGCGTAGAGGCAGCCTTTTTCCTTGGCTCCTTTGACGTAGAGCATCACGGGGAATACCCCGGCTGGAAACCAAACCTCAAATCCCATATCCTGGAGTTGTCCGTAGAGAGTTACCGCAGGCTGTTCAAGACTGAGCCGGAGGTCAAGGCCATCCACGCCGGTCTGGAGTGCGGTCTTTTCCTTGAGAAGTTCCCGGATCTTGACATGATATCTTTCGGCCCCACCCTTCGCGGTGTCCATGCGCCAGGGGAAAAACTGGATCTTGCTTCGCTGGATAAGTTTGTGGCCCATCTGGAAGATGTTGTCTTGAACTTTAAATAATTGAGATTTCTCGACTTCGCTCGAAATGACAGAGATACAGATAGCTCCATCAATACTTGCGGCAGACTTCCTGCATCTGGAAAAGGATGTAGAAATAGTGAACAGTTATGCCGATATATTCCATCTGGATATAATGGACGGCACCTTTGTGCCCAATATATCCTTTGGATTCCCCGTGGTAGAGGCCGTCGCAAAGAAGGCCCTCAAACCCATGGACGTACATCTTATGATAGTGAATCCGGAAAAGTACGTGGAGCGTTTTGCAAAGGCCGGAGCCTCCATGATAAGTTTCCACTATGAGGCGGCAAGGGAAAAGAGCCCGGCCGTGATAGACCTCATCCACTCACTTGGCGTGAAGGCCGGCATAGTGATTAACCCGGACTGTCCCGTGGAATCCATATTCCCGTACCTTCCCATGGTGGACTTTGTCCTTATCATGAGCGTCTTTGCCGGATTCGGAGGCCAGAAGTTCATCCCGGAAAGCCTTGAGCGCATAGCCGCCGTGAAGGCGGAGTTTGAGCGCATAGGCCGTCCGGATGTCCCTATTGAAGTAGATGGGGGAGTGGGCCCTGAAAATGCTTCACTGGTTATAGGTGCGGGCGCTTCCATTCTTGTTGCCGGAAGTGCCGTTTTCAAGGCCACCAACCCTGCTGAGGCAATATCACGGATGAGAGGGTGAATTTTTTTGCGTTTTTTTTGTAAAAAAGTTCAAAAAAGTTTGCAGATTCAAAAAAAGGTTGTACCTTTGCAATCCCGTTCGGAAACGAGCGGGTTTTTAACGCCCAAAACCGAAAGGCAAGGGCACG
>CACXNH010000166.1 GCA_902768955.1 uncultured Bacteroidia bacterium
TTTGAGATCATCCAGCATGAGCTGGAGTTTGTGGTCTCCGTCAGGGATAAAGCCAATGGTATTGCCCGTGCTTGGTGGAATCCCTGTGTCCTTCTCCATCAGTGCGGCAAGCTGCTGATACTCAGGCCTTACACCAGGGTACAGCGTGCTGTCCGTGACTTCAGGGATGTAGGAGGCATGAAGCGCAGCCCTGTACCCGCAGCCCGTAAGCATCCCGGAGCCCAGGAGCGCCCCTGCTGCGGCCACTAGCGTTAGAATATTCCTAAACCTGCACATTCACTAGAAATTAACTTACAAATATACAACTTTTTAGTAATACCGTGCGCCCTTCGTCTGTTTCCTTCGCTTTGTGCCTGCTTCCTCCACCTTGTACGTTGTTTCTTCCGCCCTGTGCCTGCTTCCTTCATTCTGTGCTTTGTATCCTCCACCTTGTTCCTGTTTCCTTCACCGTCTCCTCTAACCTGCGCGTTGTTCCCTCCACCTTGTGCCACATGGCGTGTCTCTTATCGGCCCATTCCGCATCTATTGTGATGCCGAGATGGTGTTGCACTATGCGTGATGCCGAGGTGGTGGCTCACTATGCGTAATGCCGAGGTGGTGGCTCACTATGCGTAATGCCGAGGTGGTGGCTCGCTATGCGTAATGCCGAGGTGGTGGCAGTTAGTTTATTGGTTGTCAATTACTTACTGAATTCTTTGGGAAAACCGGTAATCCCAAAGGATTCTGTAATGCGCTGTGTGACAATCACTTAGCTGCCACCGGTATTTTGCCAATTCTTGATGAGTAAAGGGTGTTTAGTCAATACGGTGTCTCGGGGACTTGAATCACAAGCACAAATGCCGGAGGGGCGGTCAGGGGTGCAGGGAGCACGGAACGGCGGGGGACGCTGATCCGGAAAATGGCTTTGCCGGTCTAATGACCCCATTTCCCTTCGATGAAAGCTTTCTCCCTTCGCAGGTGGACTCTCCCGGTGCTCCGGCGCACTGTTTTCCCAAAAGCCCGGCATCCCCTCGGTTCGTTCTCCGGGTGGAATGTCCAGGGCCATTCCGCCGGAGACCGTCCCTTCGGTGACCAGCCCTTTCCCGGGCGCCCCTTATCCGCCTTATCCTATCGCTCCCTGCACCCCTGCCGCCCCTCCTGGCAAGTAGATGCACTTGTGCTGTGGACCGTTCCCCGTAATGCGGGGGTGTTTATTCGCTATGTGTCATGCCGTGGCGGTGCACTATGCGTGATGCCGAGATGGTGGTGCACTATATGTAATGCCGTTGTGGTGGCAGCTAGTTTGTTGGTTATCAATTACTTACCGGATTCTTTGGGAAAACAGGTAATCCTAAAGGATTCAGTAAACATCTGAGTATCAGGTTATTGACTGCCACCGCCTCGGCATTACACTATGCGTCAAGCACTTGGCTGCCACCGCTTTGGCATCACGCATAATGCGCAGGCCGCCGCGGCGTAGAGAATCTCGGTGTCCACCTCAGGGTACTGAGCGGCCATTGCAAGAGCACGGGAGATTACTGCCTGTGCATGGTCTTCACGGTGAGCCTTGTCAAAGGAGGCATAACGCGGGATGACTTCCCGGTCCAGGTATTTTTTCAGGGACTCTCTCATGTTGCAAATATATTTGCTATATTTGTCAAATACAAGGACTATAACCAAAGCCTGTTATGAAACAAATCCTATTCCTTTTGATTGCCCTCAGTTGCATTGCATGGACTCCCGGTGCAGATGCCAGAAAGAAACCCCAGGTAAAACAGCATACCGTTGTGGATATTCCCAATGTGCAGCCCCGGCTCATTGCCATTGAAACGGAAAACACTCAGCTCCTTCTCCGCACCACTGACAAAGGGCAGTTGCAGCAGCTCCGTTATGGCCGGAAACTTGACACCGCTCCATTCCTGGATTCAGGCAAGCGTGCCGCCGATGCTTTCCCTGTCGCCGGCGGGCTCACCCAGGACGCTGCCGCCCTTGCCGTAACCTATCCTGACGGCAGCCTGAACACTGAACTCTATGTGACTGGAGTGACGCAAAAACAGGCCGATGGAGTAGCGGCAACAGAGATTTCCCTCAAGGATTACGTTACACTGCTGGAAGTTAAGCTTATCTACGAGGCATACCTTAAGGAAGATGTCATAGCCTCCCACTGTGAGATTACGAACCCCGGGAAGAAGCCCGTTACGCTTACAAATTTTGCATCGGCCTCAATGAACGTCCCCGGAGAAGAATTCCTCCTTACCAAGTTCCACGGAGACTGGGCTTTTGAGATGCAGGTAGAGCGTACCCCCGTGCCCTATGGCCTCACCACCATCCAGACCAGAAGGGGCGTCCAGACCACCCAGCGCACGAACCCTTCCTTTATCCTCAGCATCAACGCCCGTGAGTTCAGTGAAACCGAGGGTGAGGTAATTGCCGGCGCCCTGGAATGGAGCGGCAATTACAAGATAGACTTCTCCCGAGGCACAAGCGGCAGTGTGGATATCATAGCGGGCATAAATCCCTTCAACTCCGCTTACCCCCTTGCTCCCGGAAAAACCTTCGAAACCCCAAGGATGGTATGGACATTCAGCACGGAGGGCGCAGGCGGTGCTTCCAGAAGCCTCCACAGATGGGCCAGAAAGCACCAGATATATAATGGCGGCTCCATAAACCCCACACTTCTCAACAGCTGGGAAGGCGCATACTTCTCATTTACAACTCCCGTCCTTACTGCAATGATTGACGATGCCGCCGCAATGGGCCTTGAACTGTTTGTACTTGACGACGGCTGGTTTGCCAAGGACTTTCCCCGCAACGACGACACCCAGGGTCTGGGAGACTGGGAGCTCAATACTGACAAAATCCCGGAAGGCATAGATTACCTTGCCTCATACGCCCACGAAAAAGGCATAAAATTCGGCATCTGGATAGAGCCTGAGATGGTTAACCCCCGCAGTAACCTTGCCGCCCGGCACCCCGACTGGGTGGTCCGCAGTGAAGGCCGTGAGATTCTCCAGGAGCGTCACCAGTGGATACTAGACCTTTCCAACCCCGCAGTCCAGGACTTTGTCTACGGCGTATTTGACCGCACCATGGCATTGTCGGACAAGATTGACTATGTGAAATGGGACTGCAACCGCCCCGTTGAGAGCATGGGCTCGGACTATCTTGGCAATGAGCAGAGCCGTTTCTACGTGGAATACATCCAGGGACTTTACAACGTTGTCAGAAGGATCCGTGAGAAGTATCCCGATGTAATTGTCCAGTGCTGCTCCGGCGGCGGCTCCCGCGTAGATTACGGCTCCCTGAAGTATTTCAACGAGTTCTGGACCTCGGATAATACCGACGCCATCACCCGCATCAAGATCCAGTACGGCACATCAATGATTTATCCGGCCTGCCTGCAGGCGTCCCACGTGTCGGCCGTTCCCAATCACCAGACCGGAAACATGACACCACTGAAGTTCCGCTTTGACGTGGCCTGCTCCGGCCGCCTTGGAATGGAACTCCAGCCAAAGAGCATGACCGCAGATGAGCGCGCCTTCGCCTCACGCTGCATAGAATCCTACAAGCAGTATCGTGACCTTGTCTTTGGCGGAGACCAATACCGGCTTGCAGACCCCTGGGACAGTGACCTCTACGGCCTGATGTACGTATCCGAGGATAAATCCCGCGCCGTGCTTTTTGCCTATTCCACCACCTTCCGCAGCAGGGCGCTGGCCGCCCCCGTAGTGAAGCTCCGGGGCCTTGACGCCTCAAAGACCTACAAGGTGCGGGAACTCAACACGGAGCACAGTTACTGGTGGGGTGACGGAGGCCGATACAAAGGAGATTACCTCATGACGGAAGGCATGGACCTTGAATTCAGGCGTATGTTCGATTCC
>CACXNH010000167.1 GCA_902768955.1 uncultured Bacteroidia bacterium
CTCGCGGATAGCCCCGAAGAAGCCATAGGTTTTTCCGTTAGCCAACGTAACGGTCGGGTTGAAGTTCTGAATCTTGTGATTCTGGCCATCGAATGTACCACGGAATTGCTTTCCGGGGCTGCACGCATTGTTACCATTGCCCGTACTGGCAGTTCCTTCATGGTCAAAGCCGATGGGCGTCCAGTCCACGCCATCCAGGTCGATATCTGTGGTGAGCGCGTAATGGGCGCAAGTAGCGGAGAAAGCGGAGGGTTTTCCGGAAGACCAGCCGCTGGAAGGGTCCTCGGAAATAGACAACTCGGCCAGTTTCTGGAGATCGGCAAGGGATGAAAGCTGGTAAGGGTGTTCCTTGGAGCCATCACCACCGGAGAAGAATCCGGACAGCTCTACACCATGAACAGGCAACACCTTGCCACGGGCCATATCATAATCGCTTTTACGCACCATCTTCTGGTAAGGTTCATACTCATGGACTTTGTTTTCGTCGTCCCAAGTGCCCTTTCCGTAGATGAACTGAAGTTCCATGCCTTCAAGGGTGCCTGCCGGAACAAAGATGTAATAGTCTACAAAAGCGCTGTTGTCCAGTTTATTGGTGCCAATGCAGGCTGTCTCTTTGGGACCGGCAACAGCATTGTCGGCCACATCTTTAAGAGCGCTCAGTTCAGGCAGCGACGTGGATGCGTCTCCGCTCCAGGTGACTGTTCCCTTTCCGGAAAGCGAGAGGGAAGTGTTCACAACCTTCACTTTGGTGAGGGTTTCACCGTCGGCGCGGGTGGCCTTTGCCTGAACCCAGACAATAGAACCCAGCTGCTTGAAGTAGCATACCGGGCTGGCCTGGCCTGCGGGGATGATGCCCGCCATAGGAAGTTTGTTGCCGGAGTCTGCAGCGATGGCGGAAGGAACAGTAATGGATACCGTACCGCCATCGATCGAGTAGAAGTCGGCCGGGAAATAAGCGTAGGCCAGACCTTCGTTAATTTCCACGGGCGTGCTCACGGGCACAAATTTGGAACCATTATACTCATACTCGGCGCTGGTGCCGCCAGTAGGTTCATAGACCAGCACTTTGTCACCCAACTCCCAGGAAACAGCACCTGTGGTGAAGTTGATGTCGGCTTTGGTCACATCTTCAACGGTGACGCCAAAGCCCGTAAGGTACTTGGAAGAATCCCATTCCTGACCGTCAGTGGGAATGTTTTCCATAGGAAGATTCTGCTCCTTGGCGCAGGATGCAACCAAGGCAAGGACCGCAAACAGGCCCCAGATTTTCACAGACGTTTTCATACTAGATTAACCCTCCCAGTTACTGAAGTCATCGGGTAAAATGTTCATCTGCTCCGTGTTGGAATCCACGTTGTTGGATCCGGCGAGAATTTGCTGAGGGCCCATCAGGGTTACCGATTCCGCCTCAGGAGACATGTAAAGTTCTTTCTCTCGTTTCATAATGTTAAATAATTATATGTTAATTGTTTACTATAAATCAATATCTACCAGGATAGGACGGTGGTCAGAGGGGCTCCAGAAAGAGGAAATACCCGTTTCCACAAGATTGTACGTCCAGCTATCGTTTACAATGATGACACGCTTAATTTTTGGCATGAGTCCGGGAGATACATAAACGTGGTCTTTCCGGTCTTTGGCGTTCTTGGTGGTAGAGCAGAATGTGTCCGCTTCATCACCGGCATTCCAAAACTCATAGACGGCATCCTTGAGGTTGGTATTATCCAGCAGGTACTGCTGGGGGGCAAAGGCAATATTGGACGGCGTGGCACCCGTGAACCAGCAGTCCTGAGGAGAATTGCTGTTGAAGTCTCCAATCAGCACCCAGCTATCTTCGGAAGCGTACGTACTATTTTTGACCGTCTGGTTAAGGATCTCTTCCATCTCGGCCAGACGCTTGTTGTCCGCCTCAACCTGTTCTTCGTTCGACTCGTTGTGATTGCCCGCGCCGGATTTGTGCGGATAAGGATGTACAGTCACGATATTGAGTCTGGTTCCGTTCACCGTTATTTGGAAATGGCCGGCACCGTGAGTCAGGTTGGTGGTTAATTCCTGCTCACGGGTGATGGCATATTTGGCGGTAACTTCCTGCGGATAACTGTCTGTTCGGCCACTCCTGGCGGCTCGGATGTGGCCATAGCGGTTTGCCAGGGCTTCCCAGTTACCGGCACGCATGGGTTTGCTGTCATAATCATCTATCCACGTATCTGTTCCGGTCTGGTAATTGCTTTCGGCCTCGCACCAGATGCAGATGTCGGGATCGTACTTCTGCACAAAAGCCACAAAGTTGTCGAAATTGTTGCCCTGGTCCCACCACATGCCATTCTGGATGTTCCAGTACAGGATGCGGAGGTTGCCTTTCTTCTCGGTTCCTGGCACCTTGGTAACCGTGATATTGTCAACCCAGATGCCCACCGCGGAGCCGGAAGCTGTAACGCTGCGGAAGTCCACCGTGGTGGCATCCGTTGCGCCCAGGATGGTCACTTCCACCCTGTGCCAGGTCTTAACCGCATCTGCGGAAGTTGCCGGGGTCATAAGGTTGTCATTGAAGACGGCCTCTGCATAGGTGTTTTTGTACTGATAGGTCTTGGTGGCCGTGGCTACGCCGTCAATGGTGCAGGAATCGAAGTGCCCGCCATTGTGAATCTGGAACTGAATACCCTTGGTGTTGCCGTTTTGCAGGCAAACATCGAAACTGAGCTTCACATCACAGGTACCCTGAACATTCTTGAAGAAAGGGGTCTTCATGACGCCACGCTTGGTTTCAGCTGTACCGAGGGACAGTACGCCTTGGTATTCCTGTCCTCGATAGAGAATAATCCAGTCGTTGAGGTTGCGGCTGGTGAAATAGGAGTCCGTAAGCACATGGGAAGTGGCCACCGTGGCATCCTTCACGTCGTTCCAAGTTTCGGACTGCATGTAACCGGTTCCGGCTACATTATAAGCGACCTTGGTATAAGCACGGGCATAACCGTCGCGGGTGCGGCCACCAGTTGTGCCAATGGACGAGGCATCCGGAGCAAAGCCGAAGCTGGTGCTTCCGCCCATGATGTTTCCGCCCCAGACAAAGTTGTCGAAGCCCTCGAAGAAGAGGACGTTTTCGTCTGCCTCCCAGGCCACATCCGGAGCATAAACGCTACCTGCAGTAATCTCTCCGGGCGTAAGGGTCTTGTGCATCACGAGGTGATTATCTGTAACTGCGGTGATTTCAAGGCCACTGGAATAGGAGCCCGGCGCAATAAGGATGGGGATTTTGGTACCCGCACCCGAAAGCGGCACAAAGCTGCCATTGTTGGTGCAGTTGATAACGGCCTCTGTAAGCGATTCTTTCGGAGAGAATGCGTCGGATGCATAGGAATAGTCGGCACGGCCGCTGAGGGTTTCGCCATCCAGGGCGCGGACTTTTACAGAAGCCAGCTTGACACTCCCCGTCATGTTGAGGTTTACCAGGGCGATTGCTTCTTTGAAAGACAGGACATTCCCCGTCGTTGCTTCGTCATACCTGGCATAGCGGGGATAGTTCTCAAAATCGGCCTTGGTACCTGTGATGAACTGGGAGAAAGGCAGGACCACATCTTTATCGGGAGTGGCGCCGTAAAGACCCAGGCTTTCCCCTTTAACAAGATAGGCCTCATAGGATCCGCCCGGATTTTCATTTACTTCAATGTAGGTCTCCCCTCCCTTGTTGGTAAGAACGTCATATTGTGTTCCGTTCACATAGACAGAATAGCCACTGAAACTGTTTCCCGTATAGCCCAGCGCATCCCGGATAGCACTGCCTTCCGCAGGAATATCCACAAAGAAAAGCACTTTCCCGCCTTCCACGGCAATAGGCTCACCCTTTGCCGA
>CACXNH010000168.1 GCA_902768955.1 uncultured Bacteroidia bacterium
CGAGAGCACCAAGGACTGGGGCTCACTGGCGGGTGCTTTCGCAGAAATGCTCCAGGCGTCCACCAGGGCAAAAATCAACTGGCGCAATGTCCTTTCAGGCTTCCGCGCCAGCATCCTGTCTTCGGTCCGCAAGCTCACCCGCATGCGTCCCAACCGCCGCACCGGTTTCGACAACATGGGTTCCATCCGCCGCTTCAACCCCAAACTGCTCGTTGCGGTGGACGTGAGCGGATCCATCTCCTCGCAGGACCTGTCCTACTTCTACGGCGTTATCAACAGTGCCTTCCGCTACGGCTTCACCCAGGTGGACGTCATCCAGTTTGACTGCGGTGTCCGCGTAGTCCAGTCACTGAAGAAGGTTATGCGGGATGTCGCCGTTGTCGGCCGCGGTGGCACTTCATTCCAGGAGCCCATCAACTACGCCAACGACAACAATTACGACGGCCTGGTGATGCTCACCGACGGTTATGCACCGGAACCCTGGATTCCCGACAACATGCGCTGCAAGATTGTATGGGTATGCAACAACCGCGGCAGTTACGAACACTCCCACGGCTGGATGGAACGCTCCGGCCGCGTATGTACCATGGAATTGAGTTGACTATGACAATACTCGAAAGACAGAAAGCCGAAATAGTACTTAGTATCAACCGTACAACGGCAAAGCAACTGATTTCCCCAGTCTTCGAGAAGCAGGGCCTGGAATGCCATGTGTTCGCCATGAAAACAGTCGCCCGCATTGAGGTGAAACTGTCTGAAGGGAAAGCGCTGCATCTCCACGTCGGATACAACGAAATGAGGAAGCCTGGAGCATTGGAAGCTATTGCCCAGAACGTCCTTACATTCAAGCAAGCCTATGATCAATTAGGGCATAGGGCCAATATTAAACGGTGGCCGTCTAAGGCCTATATCTGGCAACACGATTTATAAACCCGTTGACTATGAAGAGATTCAACGAACTTACCGAAGACGAAATCATCGACGAGGGGCTCCGCGCCGTCCCCGAATACCTGGAGCGTATCCGCACCTCCGGCATCTTCAACCTGGAGAACTGCGTCAAGGCGGAAATCAAGCGTGTCGAGCAGCTCTACAAGTCCAGTCTCGGCATCCGCCAGTATGCTCCCATGACCAAAAGCCAGCTGCAGGAAATGGATGCTTTTACGGCTCATTTTGTCCCGAAGTTAACGGAACGGACAAGTACCATCCAGCAGCGCTATATGCAGCAGCGGCGTGTCTCGCAAATCAACGCCATCACGGCCGGTGCGCTCATTCCTGAAGAATTCAAGAAGGTGGGACTCAATGCCCAGGTGATAGGGCAGAAATATCGGGCTAAGGTAGTTGTTCCGCTCACGGGTACCAACGTGCGCTTCTATGTCCGCTACAAGGAAATGAACCGCGAAGGCCTGATGGACGATATCATCAAGGCCGTCCTTGACCTGAAGGACGCCATCGATCGCCTCGGCTACGGAGCCATTGTAAGCAAGCAGTAGTATGAGAAAAACACTCATCACAATGCTGACCGCCATCAGCATAGTTGGTTGTGTTAGCCACCCCAAACAGACAGGCCCGGAAACCGTCCTGGCTCAGATGCGTGCAGATACGGCCTGGATCCGTACGCTGGATTCCCTGGCAGCCATTGCCATCGGCCCTGGCGTCAAGTGTATTGACCCCGTCTGGCATCTCTTCTCCTGGGAAGGCCGCAACTTCTTCCACAACCAGGACTGGGGCGGTGTGCTGGAGATTCCGGAAGGATTCCTCCCGGAGGATGACCTCTGGCAGGCGGTGGTCTCCTTTCACGGAACCCGCGCCTGGTCGCCCGATTCCCTCATCCTCATCAGTTTTTATGCTGGCTTCAACGTAATGGAGGAGGATGTGGACGAAAACGATGTCCGTGTCGAAAGGAACCTAAACGAAGACGGTATTGTCTTCTATGGAAGGACTATCCCCAGGGGACCTTATGGCGTGGAATACTCCGTGTCCCTCCAGTATCCGGAAGGAATGGAGGACAGAGTGGCCGATATCATCCCTATGATAGACCGATATCCCTATGGCCCCGATGGAAAGCTCCATCCCGGTGAAGCTGTATTATAACTATGATTTTGTATCTGCTCATTATAATCATTAGCGGTATCGTCGCCGTCAAGGACCTTTCCAAGGCCATTGACGGTTATATCGACATCGCCAACCCTCCGTTTCGGTTCCTGACGGACTGTAACCGCTTCCGCCGCAGCTATGGCTGGAACAGCCTTGCCGGTTATGGTATCTGCATGCTGTCGATGCTTGCATTATTACTCGTTTCGGCCTTCAGGCTCTTCAAGGCCCTCTCCAGGCCCACCTTGTTCTGGTTTGTTGGCGTGGCCTGTATTCTCCTTCTGGCGGGCCTTCTGGCCTATTGGCTCACCATTCGTTCCAAGGGCTCCGACCAGGTCGAACCCCTGATGGAAGAGAAGTGGAAAGGGGAGAAACGCATTGCTCCGGAGCACAATGAGGAAGTGGATTTGTACCGCGCTGCCGTGCGCAGTAACCAGACCATAACCTGGCTCTCCTGGCACCTAGCGGGCGTTCTCACTGGGGGACTCGTACTTTGGATATCTCTATAATCATTGGCTGCTAGACATATGAAAATTATCGATAAGAATAAAGACTACTACGACTACCTTCAAGGTATCTGGGGGCAGGATCCGAAGGCAACATACCGTCGCCAGGATTCTGTTATTATCACGTCAGAGAATCGGCCGCCTTTTATGGCAAAGGAATTGCCGGACGATGTTCATGCTTATCAGGGGTACATTGTATTAACATGTGGATTTGTTGAGCATTATATATATATCGAGAATACACGTGAAGGTCTTGTTCTTGAGGAGTTTTGGAAAAGAATAGTAACCCGGCCTAAGAACGAACCGCCATTGATGATAGTCTACTATGTCAATCGCTGGTATCGGAACTGTCCCAAATCTGCTTTTAAGAACTGGAGAAAGATGCCTTCTAAAGAAGACTATATCCAAGGCATCGTTAATCACTATACCCAAAAACCAAATCCAAATGTGTTCCATCGGCTCGGTTGGAACTATCTCAAATTGCATTTTGAGGACATTGTCGGCGGCTATAATAACCCAATCCTGATGTCTTTTCCTCTCACTGTTGTACCAGCTGAAGATGTTTTTATTGGCATACAAGACTACCTCCTGTCTCAGTATGATACTGAAATTAAGGATAATAGAACAGATGTTGAAAAGTTGGAAGCAGCGGGCTTTGATCGAATAACCTCTTTCAGAAAGCCTAAATAACGAGCCATCTGAAAGAATCGCCCGAAGGAAGGGTATATATATAAGTACGAACACACACGAACTATGACTGAATTCGAAAAATACGCCCGCCTCGGCAGAGGCATCAACAGCAACACGCTGGACCGTTATGCCGGCTTCGTCTCCGGTTACATCAACCCCACCGTCCTGGAGGAGCGCAAGCTCAACGCTACCGCTATCGACGTCTTCTCCCGCCTCCTGATGGACCGCATCATCTGGGTGGGCTGCGCCATCGATGATGATGTGGCCAATATCGTCCAGGCACAGCTGCTCTTCCTGTCCTCCGTGGACAGCAAGGCCGACATCTCCCTGTATCTGAATACCCCCGGCGGCAGCGTAAGTGACGGCCTCGGTATCTACGACACCATGCAAATCATCACGCCCGACGTGGCCACCATCTGCACTGGTATGGCCGCCTCCATGGGCAGCGTCCTCCTCTGCGCCGGTACCAAGGGCAAGCGCAGCGCTCTGCCTCACTCCCGCGTGATGATTCACCAGCCCCTTGGCGGCGTCAAGGGCCAGGCCGAAGACATCCTCATTGAGGCAGGAACTCTTCGGCATCATCTCCCAACACAGCGGCCAGCCCATTGAGAAGGTCTTCGCTGACGGAGACCGCAACTACTGGATGACCGCACCTGAAGCCCTGCAGTACGGTATGATTGACCAAATCATGACCAAGAGCAAATAGCGAAACATTTTTTCGCACAGGCAGTGAAACTTATTGAGTGTTACTGCCGTATATTATTTACCCGCTTGAAGCAGCGACTGCTTCAGCGGGTAGAAATATGTAGGTAGGATGAAGTTGATGCAGGTTGATCTTTGACATAGCTCCGGCGTTTTCCCGCTTGCTCCTCGCAACCAAATCTGTCGTTTGACATGTGTTTAATTTCTGAGAAGCAAACCCCTAAAACGCAATACACTATGGCCAATCACCGCAACACCCACACCAACGACACCTTCACCACCATCAACGGCAAAACCGTCCGCTTCGAGGACATTTTCGTCGCCATCGACGAGGAAGTCACCCGCTACGGATTCCGGGGCGGCCACGGGATGACCAGGGAGGACCTGGAAGATCTCCGGCAGGATGCCTGCAAGAAAGCCGTGGTCTCCAAGGGGTCGTATGACCCGGCGAAGAGCCATGACTGCCCTCAGGCCTATGGATACATGATCGCAAAGCGCTGCGAAATCAATGCATTCCAGAAGCTCCAGAAAGGCAAGCCGAAGGTGCAAAAGGACGAAGAGGAGGAGGAACAGGACAAGAACCAGCCCAAGCGGCAGGTGATGTATGTCCCGCAAACCAACGATGAGTCCTGTGGTGATGAGTACGGGGCCGACCGCCAGCTCGAGTCCAAGGAGAACCTGTCCTTTATCCAGGACAAGATTTCCGGCCTGAACGAGAGCTACCGTACGGTACTCGAATTGTGCATCAAGGGATGCAAGCCGCAGAAGATGGCATCCATTCTCGGCTGCACGCCCGGAGCCGCATCCTCAAGGCTTTTCAAGGCCCGCAAGGCCCTTGCAGAAGCGCTTGGCGCAGACTTCCTGTCTGAACACGGATACAAGCTCTGCGCGTAGACCTACATCGACTGCCGACCTGGAAACGGGCCGGCAGTTTTGTTATCTGTGCGAAAGATTCCGGTAATCAGGCGGTATTCTATATAGAAATCAGAATACTATGACCATAGACAAGTCCATAATCCGTTCCGCCTGCATGGCTGCGTTGCACCGTTTCAGAAAGGAAAGAAGCTGCGAGCCGCTTGCCAAGTTCCCTGACCTGGCATTTAAGATGAAGGCCGATGTCATCGACCGCGTCTGGAACCGGGCGCTTGAATCGATCGATGCCTATAACTTCAAGGAGCCTGCCGCCAATGCAGAGGCGGCTGTAGCTGCCTGCATCCATGCGGGCCTGGACAAGTTCCATATAGACTATACTACGAATATGTATCTGCTCCGGATGGAGCATCTGAACTATCGCGTATGCAGGGAACTGAGCGGCTTTACGGCATTTCCTTTGCCTCCAGGCCGTTCTCGGTATTATAACAGGCAATCCCTTGCTCTCAGCAAGGATGAGTTCGCTGATTTCCTCTTCGCTTTTGACAGAGCGATTCCGGAAATCAAGACAGCCCTTGTTCCGGTTCTGGAGAAAGCCCGCGAGATTCTGGTGGAAAACGAAAAGGAGCTGATGATCAAGAGAATCCAGGAGATAACAAAAAAGGCGGCTACGGAATCGTAGCCACCTTGCTCCACTCTTTCGCCAGACGGTAATTCACTCTGTGCCGGATCTCCGGCAGTTCCTCCCTGGCACAGTCCGGCCGGTTGATGAAGTAATTCATCAACCGGGTTGCTTTTTCTACGTTCTCTAGCGTAACGGGAATCTCGTAGAAGTGCTCGTTCACCACCTGAACGGTCAGCAGATTCTCGTCCAGATGCGTTCGGAACTGGTACGGAATCTTCTTCCGCCCCAACTCCTCTTTCACTTTCAGCTCCAGAACGGGAAACTCAATCCTGGCAATCTTGTAGCGCTGTTTATGGTAGAAGTACCGCTCTTTCAGGTCCCTTTCCACCATATTGAAGACCTCGTCCAGTTCTGCCAGGTATTTGTCCATCTGACCGTTGCGCATGAACAGCCTGTTCCGCGTCCTTTTCCGTAAATAGCTTGAAACGATGGCCGCGTGGATCTGCTTGATGATAATGTTGATGTCACCCTCAGGAAAACAGGCCGCGTCCCTGACGCGGCCATATGCCCCCCGGAGTTCTGTCTCCATTGTCTGTTCGAGTAGCTTCGTCATAGGCTCAGGGGACCGTTTTT
>CACXNH010000169.1 GCA_902768955.1 uncultured Bacteroidia bacterium
TGCCAGGCCGGTGCGCTTGAGCCCAAAATCTATGCCTATGATTCTGTCCATGGATTCCGGGCGCAAAGTTAAGAATAATTATGGAAAGAAAAGAACACAAGGCCAGGAATTTCCGTCTCTCAATGTTGGATGTAGGCTCCCATGAGCGCATCTGGAGCCTCCGCTTCAGCCAGACAACCATGATAGTGGCCATAGCGTCGGCGGTGGTTATAGTGATAGTGGGCCTTTTCTGCATTATCGCCTACACTCCCATCAAGACTTTCATTCCGGGGTATCCGGATGCCTATTCCCGCCGTCAGGCTATCCAGAACGCCCAGAGGATAGATTCGCTGGAAACCCGCATCATCCAGTGGCAGCTATACTCTGAGAACCTGCGCCGCATTGTCACAGGCAAGGAGCCCATACGCATGGATTCCCTTATTCTTGGGAGCAAGGGGTCATCGGCCATCCCTTCGGCCAGGTACCTGGAGCTCCGTGATTCTCTTCTCCGGGAGGATGTCTCTGCCCAGGAGCAGTTTGGCGTATCTTCTGAAGGCCGCACCCTGCCTCTGGAGGCCCAGACTTTCTTTCCGCCCATCAAGGGCGTGATATCCAATGCCTTTGACGCAACCGTACATCCCTGGACTGATATTACGGCACCCGCCGGAACCATGGTCATGAGCGTTCTTGACGGTACCGTCGTCTATACCGGCTGGGATCAGGAAAAAGGGTATTCCATCATCCTCCAGCATAAGGGAAACATCATTTCCATCTACCGCAACAACCAGAAACTGCTGCACAAAGTGGGGGATAACGTCAAGGCGGGAACGCCGCTGGCCCTTCTTGCTTCGTCGCCTTCCCTCACAAAGGGAGACCATCTTCATTTTGAGCTTTGGTATGACGGCCGTCCTGCAGATCCTGCAGAGTATATAAGTTTCTAGCTATGAAAAAATCCATCGCAATTCTTGGCTCCACGGGGTCTATCGGCACTCAGACCCTTGATGTAGTGCGCCAGCATCCGGACAGGTTCTCCGTGTATATGATATCGGCCAACAACAGCGCAGACCTCCTGATTGAGCAGGCACGCGCTTTCCGGGTGCCGCACGTTGTCATCTGCAATCCTTCCAAGTTCAATCAGGTGTGCGATGCGCTTCCCTGGGCCGATGTCCGCCTGGGCATTGACGCCGCCTGTGAACTGGTTCAGGACCGCTCGGTAGACATTGTCGTGGCTGCAATGGTGGGCTTCAGCGGGCTTAAACCCACGTTGGCTGCAATCGAGGCCTCCAAGACAATCGCCCTTGCAAACAAAGAAACTCTGGTTGCCGCCGGAGCCCTTGTGATGAAGGCTGCGGCGCGTCACAAAGCCCCCATATTTCCAGTAGACTCTGAGCATTCGGCCATATTCCAGTGCCTCCTTGGGGCGGGGGGGAATAAGCTTTCCCGCATTCACCTCACGGCCTCCGGCGGGCCTTTCCGCACCTGGGAGAAGGGGCGCATAGCGGCGGCTACTAAAAATGAGGCCCTTAAGCATCCCAACTGGGATATGGGCGCCAAAATCACCATAGATTCCGCAACCATGATGAACAAGGGTTTTGAGGTCATCGAGGCTGCGTGGCTTTTTGGTGTGGATGCTTCCAGGATAAATGTGGTGGTGCATCCCGAGTCTGTAATCCACTCCATGGTGGAGTATGAGGACGGCGCCGTCATCGCTCAGCTTGGATGCCCGGACATGAGACTTCCCATCCAGCTTGCGATGGCATATCCGGAGCGCCTTCCGCTTGAGGGTAAACGGCTGGATTTTTCTCAGATGAAGACCCTCACCTTCGAGAAGCCTGACATAGACAAGTTCCCGTGCCTTGGCCTTGCATTTCAGGCAATCAGGCGTGGCGGAAACGTTCCGTGCGCAATGAATGCCGCCAATGAAGCCGCAGTGGCCGCCTTCCTCTCAGATAAAATCCGCTTCTACGATATCCCTGACACCATTTCACGCGTTATGGATGGCGTGAATTTTGTAGCGGAGCCCTCCCTGGAAGACATCTTCGAAACCCACAGGATTGCTTTTGAGATGGCCCGACGTAAATGATTGCACTTTTAAAGACATTACAAGTTATACTGGCCTTGTCCGTACTCATCATCTTTCATGAGTTCGGGCACTATTTCTGGGCCAGGGTTTTTGGTATAAGAGTAGACAAGTTTTTCCTTTTCTTTGACGCTGGAGGCTTCAAGCTCTTCTCCTTCAAAATTGGGGAAACCGAGTACGGAATGGGCTGGCTGCCCCTTGGCGGTTATTGCAAGATTTCCGGCATGGTGGACGAATCCATGGACACGGAGCATCTCAAACATGCCCCGGAGCCGTGGGAGTTCCGCTCAAAGCCCGCCTGGCAGCGCCTCCTTGTGATGAGCGGGGGAGTGCTCAACAACTTTATCCTCGCTATCGGCCTTTTTATTGCGATACTTGCCATCTGGGGAAAGAATTACATCCCCAATGACAATCCCGTGTACGTGAATGAACTTGGCTATGACATGGGTTTCCGCACCGGAGACCGCATCCTGTATTACGATGACTATGCCCCCGGGGAGTTCATGGAGCTTCAGAGCGATCTCGCCCGCCGCAGGGTGCGCAAGGCCACGGTTCTCCGTGGGGCAGACACCCTTGACATCTACATTGACCAGGCCCTCATAGGGGAAGTCCTCAATACTCCCGGAATGTTTGACATTGCGCTGCCGTTCTATGTAGACAGCGTTATGGCCACCTCTCCAAATTCGGCCCTCCTGAAGGGAGACAGGATTGTAGGGGTCCTTGGGGAAGAAACGCCTTATCTGCAGGATGCCCAGAAATTACTCAGGGCTCATCCGGGGGAATCCCTGCCGGTGACTGTGCTGCGTGACGGAGAGTCCCTGGAGGTGCAGGTAAAGGTGGATTCGCTTGGAATGCTGGGTGTGTTCTTTGTGAACACTTACCTCAGGCACAGGGAATACAGTGTGCTGGAGGCCGTTCCAGCCGGCTGCAGCTGGGCATGGGAGTCAGTCACGGGGTATATGAGGGATCTCAGGCTTGTGGCAACCCCTTCTACCGGAGCGTACAAGTCAGTGGGAAGTTTTGTGGCTATCGGCCAGGTGTTCCCGTCCTCATGGAACTGGCACCAGTTCATGTACATCCTGGCGCTGCTAAGTATCATGCTTGGCGTGATGAATCTTCTGCCCATTCCGGCACTTGACGGCGGGCATATCGTGTTCTGCCTGTTTGAGATGATCACAGGCCGCAAACCCTCCGACAAATTCCTCATGGTGGCGCAGGTGATAGGTATGATACTCCTTCTGCTGCTTATGTTCGTGGCATTTGGAAATGATATAATGAGATTAATCAGATAGTTATGAAGCATAAATTTTTGGCACTGGCTTTTGCTGTCCTTGCCCTTGCAGGGTGCAGGAATGACAAGAAGGGAACCCTTCTTCCCAATGTTAGCGGTAAGGCCGGGGAAGTTCTTGTAACCATTGAGAGAGAGCAGTGGGAAGGCAACCTGGGAGTCGCCATCCGTGATGTCCTGGCTGCCGATACCCCTTATCTCGCTCAGCGTGAGCCGCTTTTTGCCCTTTCTAACGTGCCTCCGGGAGCATTTTCCAACATGTTCAAGATGCACAGGAACCTGCTTCTTGTGAATATCAACCCCCAGAATCAGATGGAGGGAGTAGTTTACAAAAGCAACGTCTGGGCGCAGCCCCAGGCTGTTGTCCAGATAAATGCCCACGACGAAGATGAAGCCCTGTCATTGTTTGAACATGACTGCGTCATAATCTCAGAATATTTTGA
>CACXNH010000170.1 GCA_902768955.1 uncultured Bacteroidia bacterium
AAGGACACGCCCTCTGAAATCTTACTCAGTTCAAGGCCTTCCGGAACCTTTACGCGGCCGGCGGAGAGGCGCTCAATGTCCTGGAAGATTGTGGCGTCCGAGACAGTGTCTTTGTTCCAGATAAGATACTGCTGCCTCATGTAGATGGCAAGGCAGCGGATCATTTCCGTTTTCTCCTCTCCCTCGGGCTCAGATGCAATGAGGTCCAGGATACTTTCTATGTTGCGGCCGTAGTGACGTGCCCTGATGGGCTTTGTATTGAGCGGGATGGGATCCGGGCGGCTGTTTATGATCTCAGGCTCCGGTTTTGGGAAAGGGGAATCTATGTCAAGGTCATAGCCGGCAATAACAAAAAGATGGTCCCAGAGCTTCTGGAGCCAGTTTTCCTGCTGGTGGACCTGGGGGTTGAGGGCTTCCATAACCTTCACCACGGCATAGGCCTGTTCACTGCGCTTTGCGCGGTCAGGGATGTCCTTGAGCTGCTCTACCATCTTGAGGACAAGCCTTCCGTATTCAGGCATTGCAAGTTTCTCTACTTCTGTATTGTAATATAGTTTGACGCTGTTCTCGCTGGCTTCCATATAGAATCACTTTTTAATCAGTTACAAAGTTAATTAAATTATCGGCCAAATACCAAAGGTACCCTTCAACTTTTTCAAATCCCATGCGGCGGTAAAGGTTAACGTAGCGGCGCACCTGGGAAAGGTATTTCCCCTCCTTGTTGCCAAACTTGAAATCCACTATATCCACCTTTCCGTCCGGGTGAATTATCACTCTGTCAGGCCTGTACTCCCCTTCTCCGGGCGCCAGGACAGTTTCCTCAGGGCGGATCTTCGCATCCGGAGAGAACCATCCCCTGTCACGGACGGAGGAAATCCTATCCTGAAGGAAGCGGAGGGCCTCTTCACTGCCGGCCGAGGGCAGTTCTCCGGACCCCACCGCCGCGTCTACAGCTGCGGGAAGATCTCCTTCCACAATAACCCTGGAAAGTATGCCGTGAAGGACATTTCCCCTTATCCTGCGGCTTGCATCGGGGCCGTAAGTGCCGTCCTCGCCAAAAAAATCGGCCGCTTCAGCGGAGAACCTGAGGCGGTTTCCGGTATCTGCGGGAAAAGAGCTGTAACCGGTGTCCATAACAGTTGAGGCTGCTTCCCTGCGCTCCATGGCGGAGAAGTCGTAGAGCCGGCCCCGGCGGTACTCCCCGCCCCCGGTAAAGAGATGGAGAAGGTGTGACATATTCTTTGGGGCCGACATGTTTGCAGGAGGGAGAGCCGCTATAACCTTGAGCCCGTAGACGGGCCTTGTGAGCGCAACATAGAAGACATTGATATTGTCTATGGTCTGCTTTCTTCGTTCATTGAAGTAATCCTGGCAGAAGAGGGTATCTGCGGTAGAATCCGTAAGGTCTATGTAATAATAGCCGTCGGCCTTTCCCTCAAGGGGGGTACCCTCAGTATCCGGCCGGCACCAGTAGGAAGAGTGCTTGTAAAGATTCACCTTCTCTGCAAAGGGGAAAATCACATATGGGAATTCCAGGCCCTTGGATTTATGGACCGTCATTATGCGCACGGAATCCCCGGACTGCGGAGAAGAGATTTTTGGAGCGGCGCCGGCCCAGGCCTTGAGGAAAGCGGAAAGATTGTTGCCGTTCTGGCTCACCCAGTCCTGGAGATAGTCCATAAATGACTGGATGTAAGGGATTTCAGCATTGAACGCCTCCGGTTTTGCGGCCGATATATCCCTCAGGAGGGACTCGGCAAGGTCTGTGAGGGAATGATAGTGCTCAGGAATGTTTATGCCGAGTGAAGAGGCCAGATAGCCGGCGACGGACGGCTTATTCTCATTATGCGGAGTATCCACAAGGGACAGCTGCGACACCAGGCGCCTTACAGTGGCCGATGCTTTCACATACAGGGAATCGTCAGACACCACGGGGATGTTCCTTGACACAAGCTCCGCGGCGATTGCAGCTCCGTCGTCGTTTCCGCGCACGAGGATGGCGATATCGGCCCACCTGGCGTGAGCCTCACGAAGAGTCTGGAGAGTAGATAATATCTCCCCCATCTCATCATCCGTAAACACCACGTCTACGCTGCCGGGTGCAGGGTCCTGGAACTGAGGAATCTGCTCTACATCGGAATAAAGATCCTCTACGCCAAGCTCCTTGGCTGCAAAACCAAAAAACTCATTGTTGAACCTGACAATCTCTCCGCAGGTGCGCCAGTTCTCCTTCAGGGGGTCTATCCGGGGCTTTGAGAATTCCTGCTCCAGACGGGTTCCAAGAAGGTCCCAGTCGCTGCCTCTCCAGCGGTAGATGCTCTGCTTGACATCTCCCACGACAAGGGAATCTTCCCCGGAGTCTATACTCCCGTGGAGAAGAGGACGGAAGTTCTCCCACTGGACTTCCGACGTGTCCTGGAATTCATCCAGAAGGAAATGGTCAAACCTTACTCCAAGCTTTTCATAGATGAAGGGAGTATCGGTGCCGTCAATTATATTTCTCAGGATGGTGTTTGAATCATCTATGGAGATGACGTTTTTCTCTTTCTGGATATCCTGGAAGGCCTCTGAGAGTTCCTGTGCCATTCCAAGGGAATAAATCTGCCTGGAAATCAGTTCTGCCGTGAGATACACCTTATAGGGAGCGTCAAAAAGGCCAAGGAACTCTTCCAGAGGAGCCTCCAGCACGCCTTCAACCCTGGGCCTGAACTTGGCGTCATTGGCTTTGCTGAACCACTCCTCAGGATTCCGTGCCTTGCGGGAGAAAGCCTCAGTGGGTTTCTTTATCTCCCTTTCATAATTGTATAGGACGCTGAGGAACCTGCGGTTGAAATCATCCGTAGTGAGCCCTGCTGAAAAGACGGTATCTATGACTTTCCGGGCCGATTCCCTCACCTTAATCTCCCAATGCTTCCTCAGCTCACGGCAGTATTTCCCAATCTCCTGAAGCTTTTCCCGTGTAAGGAGGTTTTTATCCCTGAGCTTTCCAAGGCTTGCGGCCATATCCCTGAGCCGGCCCTCGATGGAGAACCAGCCCTTCTCTGCAAGGTCCCACTTGGCGCTGTCAGATAGCCAGTCAAGGATGGCTTTATCATCTTCCGAGATACTGTCAAGGACTCTGTCAACACTCTCCTGGACAAGTTCCTCACGATCCAGTTGCACCTGATATGTGGAGAACTGTCCAATTTCCCTCGAGAAAGCACGGAGAGTCTGCTGAAAAAAGCGGTCTATGGTAGATACAGCAAAGGCGGAATAATCGTGAAGTATGCCCGAGAGCTGCTCCTGTGCACGTTTCTGGAGTGCAGTTTTATCCAGCCCGGTTTCCTCCATGAGATAGTTCAGATACTTGGATTGGCCTGGCTCTTTTGCCAGAGTATGCAGCTCCTTCAGGATACGGCGCTTCATCTCATCCGTGGCCTTGTTTGTGAACGTCACGGCCAGCACATGCCTGTACGCATCCGGCATATTGCTCATCACAATAAGCCTTATGTACTCCCTCGCCAGATTATATGTCTTGCCGGAACCCGCCGACGCCTTGAGAATCTTCAGCATACATTACAAAGATACGCATTTTTCAGGAAAACTACTGTCCCTGATGCTCCGTCGGGATGTCATTCTGAGCAAAGCGAAGAATCCCGGGCCGTAGAAATAACACATTGATACTTAGTTATTTACGCGAAACAGGGTGGTTGGAAACAGCCACCCTGTTTCGCGTAACTA
>CACXNH010000171.1 GCA_902768955.1 uncultured Bacteroidia bacterium
ATCCTTATAATAATTAGTAGGGCGACTCTCCAGCCATTTGTCGTGATGGGTGTTGATAAGCACCTTCATCCCCAAGTTCAGGGCATAGCCTACCACCTGAAAAAATACATCCGGTGCTACTTTTCCGCCTCGTGTGAAGGGAGTATGATCCAGGATATCAAGATTCCGCTTGGCATTACTGAAGTTCCTCCCATAGAGTTGCTTCAAGGCATAATCCCCTGGGGTATCACCCAGATATGCCATAAGACAGAGCAGTTTACTCTGTTCTGCGGGCAGTTGTCCTATTTCCTTTTTCTTGTCCATGGAGGCAAGGCCAATTTAGAGTAAAGACGGTTGGCGACAGTCACTACTATCATAGAGACCGGTCATATATGATGCAAACGTACAAACTTAGACCGCCAAAAACTGGCAGTCTACGAAAAAAGACAGTGAAAGATGCGTTATTTCAGCACTTTGGCAAAGGATTCCGGCAGGCAGATGTTGTCGACTCCCGTTGCTTCGGCGAACAGTGGTGCGATATCCTTATCACGGAAACCGGCAATTCCACAACCAATGCGCGTGACGAAAAAGAAGAGCTCGGGATGCTCCTTGGCAAAGACAATGAAGTCATCCACATAGGGTTTGATGGTTTCTACACCGCCCTGCATGGTAGGGATGGCGTAGCTCTGGCCACGAAGGCCCACTCCACAACCCATCACGGCACCGAACTGCTTCCAGGCAGCATGAGCTGCTCCCCCACCGTGCATACCGGCCAGGTTCGATCCAAAAACGAAAACCTCATCCGCCTTCAACTCATTGATAGACTCAGGTGTAAAGGTCGGACGTTCAATACCGTTGTATTCTTTCTTTTCCTTCATATAACGCAAATTTACTTCTTTTTCCCAAGATTTCAGATGATCCTCCGAAAAACCTTCAACGATTTCTTCAGGGGTTTCAGCTCGGCAGAAGCCAGGATATCGGCCAACTCATTGTCCATCAGCGCATCTCCGCAGTAGGCGTATATAATCTTCACCTGGACCACGTCGGCCAGCGCTCCGGGAGCCAGTTCCACTTGGGCGCTTCCGCCGGGAGCCGAACACTGTGATGACCATCTGGCTCCATCGAAGTAGGTAAAGTCCAGCCCCCTGACCGGCAAGCCGCGGAAACGGAAAGACAGCACCAGCGTACTTCCCCGCTTCGTGGCGCGAGGTTCCAAGTCATCGAAGATGGCATTCATCCGCTCCGGAATGGAGTTCAGGAGCATCTTTCCTCTTTCATCGCGAAGCTCCG
The DNA here is from genome assembly GCA_902768955.1 of uncultured Bacteroidia bacterium. Lineage (GTDB taxonomy): Bacteria > Bacteroidota > Bacteroidia > Bacteroidales > UBA932 > Cryptobacteroides. Next base: position 1,270 of record CACXNH010000171.1, read on the forward strand.
CTGGTCGCTGGACCGAACGAAGCAGGACGAATGCCCAATAGTGATATCGGAGGGCATCATCAATTCGCCCGTCTTCTTCAGCCTCCTGCGCCGATTTTTCAAACTCCAGAACACGGTCCTTGCGGTCCGAAAAGACCGTATTTAGCTCATTCCTGTTGATCCAACGGCCGACATAGTATCTCCGACCTGTTTTTCGGACTACCTGGTTAGTATTGGAGAGCGTAGTGTTGGAGGTCATGGCCAGCTGGTTGCTCCGAATGGTGATATAATCCACTCCGGATGATGTATTCCGCTGCTCTTCCAGCTCCCTGTAGCGGCTGGAGACAGCAATGCTGATTTTACTTGTGAGAGAGGCCAGGGCATCCCTGTCAGCTTCTTCGACAGTACGGCCCCAGCCTTCTCCCCAGATATAGCGGTCATCTTCCCTGATACGCTCCCAGTTCTGGGCCGAAGCAAGGAAGGTGACCAGCACCAACACTATGGATACACCAACTCTTTTCATTCTGAGCGAACAGATGCCTTGTCGAAGCCTTCACTGATCCAATCAGAGACAAGAGAACCGTACTCCTCTGCGAGAGCCTGTTCTTCCAGTGCTGTTTCCATGGCATGGCGTCTGGCTCTGGCAGCAGCGTCTTCGTCTACGATGCAATAGACGCGCACCTGGTACATTCCGCCCCTTTCTTTATAGAAGGACGCGCATGGCACGAGCTCGCCGCGTATATTCTTCTCAATGAGCCTTTCAAAGGAGGCAATCAGATTGTCCATCTGCTGGCCGGACAAATTGGCGCCCTCACTAATCAGGCGTCCGCGAACGTCCCCGCCCTGCATGATGGCGTACTCATTGGCGGCATTGGCCAGGGCCGTCATCTTGGCCAGGTTCTCGGTGATACAGGGGCCGGACGTGCCCAGGATGGGAGTACAGCCTGCATCGACCTTCTGGAAGTATTTCTCCAGATTCGTTGTGACAGCGCCCAGCTCGTAAGGCTTGAAGCCGTCTTTCTTCAAGGTGCGCTCTGCAGCCTTTGCCTGTTTGCGTGCGTCGTTTGCGCTTTTTGCGCAGAGGGGAGCCAGCACCACCAGTGCCGCTGCCCATAGGGTGATTAGCTTTTTCATACATCTATAACTACCCGGTTGGGAATAAAATCTTTCAACGAAATATTTTTCTTCATGCGCGGTATTATAAGATGACATGAGAAACTTCCTGACCATACTCGCCCTGCTGTTTTCCTTCGCCGCCAGTGCCCAGAGCATCCGGATCAGCGACTTCAAGGCAACTATCACAGACGCTACGGCTCCAGACGCCGTCCAGGACGCAGACGGAGCGCCATGCGCCATTCTGCGTATGGAGACGAAAGAGACCGGCTGGACCTTCGAGGCCGGTATGGCAGGAATCACGGATGTCATGTACGGGAAGGATGTCATCTACGTATATGTACCTGCGGGCGCACGGATTCTTTCAGTGGCTCATCCCAACGCCGCGCCGCTCAGAAACTGGAACATCCCCCAGAGGCTGGAGCCAGGAAGGACATACTCCATGAAGCTGGAGATCTTCGTTCCCCAGCCGGCTCCCGTAGAGAAGCCCAAGCGCGTTATAAGCAAACCGAAACCAACGCCCAAACCTGTTCCGTCTCCTGCATTCTCAAACAGAGTGTACGAAAAGGACTTTTGCTGGCACTTTGCAGATGCCTATCTAGGCTTTGTCAACGACCGTGAAGGCTATACCGACGAATGCTTCGTAGGGTTACGGTACACCTATCTGCAGCATCGGCTAGGCCCATACATCTCGGCAGCCATCAGCACCGACGAAATGAGTGCCTTCTTTGCAGGAGCCGCATACCGCTTCACCCGCCCGGAAACCTCCGACCTGGATTTCCAGGCCTACGGCGGTGTCGGTCTGGTATACGGCGGTCTGCTGGCCGGAGAGGCCGGCATCCGCTTCGGCTGGAAGAGTAATCATAAGCTCAGCGGTCTGGATTTCGGCGTCGGCTGCCAGTTTTGGAAAGGGACCATTACGCCCACGGTGGAAGTTGGACTGTATATCTGGGGCATCCCCGTAGTGTGCGGCCTATGCTTGGCACTCCGTGCATTATAACGAAAAGAATCGCAGAGAACGGAGGTAGTATACTATAGACCTAAACCGACAACCCATGTCCACGAAACTCCAAATGCTGCAAAAGCCTCTGGTGATCTTCACTCAGTACGAACCGGAACGCGCCATCAGCGCCGAAGACAAGGCTTTTGCAAAGCGCCATTCCAACGCCCTCCCCTGGCTCTGGCTTAGCTACAGCCGCTTCGTACTGGAGGACAATGACCCCTGTATGGAGCCGAATAACGGCATTGGTCTGACTATCGCCTATGCGCTTCAGTACAAGGAGCTCGCCAGCCTGAAAGTGAAGCGCATGGATGCA
>CACXNH010000172.1 GCA_902768955.1 uncultured Bacteroidia bacterium
TTGGAAGGAAAGTGCAGGCAAAATACGGCCTGGTGGGGGACACTGCCATAATTGAGGTGGCGCAGGCCTGTGGGATGAAACTTCTGAGCCCCGGGGAACTGAACCCTCTGAAGGCCAGCACAAGGGGAGTGGGGGAACTACTTATGGCAGCTAGGGCGGCGGGGGCGAACCATATGATAATCGGCCTTGGAGGCACCGCAACCTGCGACGGCGGGGAAGGGATGATGGCTGTGAATGGCATCCGGGAAGCGCTTTCCGGGGCAAAGATTGAACTTCTCTCGGACGTAGATAATCCCTTTATCGGGAAGGACGGCGCCGCCAGGGTCTTTGCCCCTCAGAAAGGCGCTACTGAGGCCGATGTTGAACTACTTGATCAGCGCCTCGCCTTAATAGCCCAGAGAATCTTCAAGGAAACCGGCAGGGACATCCGCAATATGCCTGGCGCCGGTGCTGCGGGCGGCCTTGGCGGTGCGCTTGCCGGCTGGTTCGGCGCCACAATCACATCCGGAATCGGCCGCATTCTGGATATAGTCCGTTTTGATCAGCTCATTAAAGGGGCTCATATCATAATAACCGGTGAGGGCAAATCTGACCTCCAGACCCTTCACGGCAAGGTGCCGATGGGCGTTCTCCGCCGCGCCGGCACTATCCCCGTCACCCTTGTTTCCGGCCGGATAGACGCCCCCGCTGAACTCCTCAAAGCCGGGTTCAGCCGCCTAATTGAAGTTACCCCGCGGGAAATGCCTCTGCCTCTTGCCCTCCAGCCCGCTTCCGCCATCGCAAACATCCGCGCCGCTGTGATTGCCGGTCTGATACAGTGAGGGGCATTTGTGTATAGGCTGTCGCGGGTCTGGCGTTAAAGTGTCGCAGGTCAAGCTTTGCAGTGTCGCAGGTCTGCGTTTTTGCTGTCACCTGCGACGCAAATCGGCCTTAGTGGCAAAAGAGTGTCGCAGGTCCGGCGTTTTTTGCAGACCTGCGACGTTTTATTGCCGGACCTGCGACAAACGAGTAATCCCTTGCAGAGCCGGATCTTTTCCGTATATTTGCATCCGAATTCCCAAACACAACAAGCCGGGCGAAGGCCCTAGGAGCAGGGCTCACGAGACCCTGGCCCGCTTTTTCCTAAGCGTCGGACGCCCCGGGGAGGCTTACCTGGAGTATGAGAACGCCGCTTTGGTTTGCGCCTGGTGCTCGGATGATCTGTGGCTGCAGGGAACGCGGTGCGATTTCCCGGCTCTTCCGCTTCTTTACCGTTTCCTCTCCATGCACAGAAGGTGCGTTCTACTTGCCTGCAAGAGCCCTCTTATCAAGGGGATGTATGAAGGCAGTGACCTCGAGAGGCATTACCACTTCTTCACCCTTGACGACGTGATGGATGACCGGGAAATCAATGCCGAACTTGAATCCATCAGGGCCTGGGAGTTCGGGAAGGGCGCATAGAAGGCCGATTGGCCCTCGCCGGTTGGCGGGGGCTTTTGTCATTTCGAGCGCAGCGGAGCGTAGCCGGGAAATCTCAAAATTTGTAAGTTTTATTTGTAGAATCAAGAAAATTACTTAACTTTGCAATAAGTGATTCTACGGATTCACTGCACACTGGGCTGATGAGATTCTCGTCAGCCTTCAGTTTTGTATAAATGCTTAAGGCCTTCTCCGTCAAAAATCCATACACTTCGGACGGGCACGCCCTTTTCTTTTTTACTTATTATTTTTCTTAACATATAACCATCTGTCAGGTTGCAATCATGTAGGATTATCCGTTCAGACTGTGCCAACCCATTGTGTAACATATTTCTGAAAGCATTTTTGGGCTGACTTGACTTATATGATTCATATTCTACGAAATTACCATCTACCATTAAATCTGGGCATTTCCTGTAATAACGTGTTCCAATCAATTCCCCAAACACTTTTCTGTAAATAGGGTCTTTATAGTGAACCGCATGGAGTACTTTTACTTCATGTCCTTTTTCAGCAAAGCATTCAGCTATGCATATTAGGTCGTTATAATCTAGTCCTGATGTGTCAAGGCCCAGCATCAGCCAAATCTTTCCGCCACTAGGATAATCTTTATACAGTACAAATTGCTCACATACATCCATACAACAGGGATACAATTAATGGAACGCATTCCCGAAATGGGGATGCATAATTAAACTATTGTTTGTGAAGGGAGCTGCTTCCAAGACGTGGAAGGCTTACATACTCCTGATTTCATTAGCGGCCGATTTACGACCTATTGCTTGTTACAAAGATATAACTTTTTTCGTCATGCCCGTCCTGATCGGGCATCTTCCTTTGCCATTTCTAACGAAGCTGAGAAATCTCAAAAAAAAGGCCGATGGATAGGGTAGGGGGCCGATTGAACTATCCGGCAGGCCCTATGCCCTTCGGACCGGTACGGACCTTCGGTCCTATCCCTCCCATGCGCCAGCGCTTCGCGCGGCTTTGGGCCCCTCCCGTCACGAAGCCACGGGCGGCTACGCCGTCCGAAGGGCACAGGGCCATGCCAGAGAAGTACAGGGGCAGCCGGTTACCGGTTTTCCGGGGTTTCCAGGTAATCAAATGCCGTTTGGGCAGGTGGTAACCGCAAAAACGCCATTTTTAGGTAATCAGCGCCCCAAAGCCCGCATTTTTCCACAAGATTATTCTTATATTTGTAAGAGCGATTCCCTCTTGGATGCAACGGTTTTATTACAGCGCTACATGCAGTAGTTTTATTACTCAGGATGCAGAGAGCATTCTGGGCTGCCTTAGCGCATGTAATGAGTTTGATCTTACACAGGAGCAGCGTGGCGCATGGCAGGAAGAAATTGCTATAATGAAGGACACTCTGAAAGCCCTTGGGAAGTCCGGCCAGATAGTTTTTGAGTATACAATTCCGCGTCTTGGGAAGCGTGTAGACGTTGTCCTACTAGTAGACGGAATTGTCTTCACAATTGAGTTCAAGGCTGGTGCAGATGAGTATCTTGTCAACGACAAAGAACAGGTTTGGGACTACGCTCTGGATCTTAAGAATTTCCATGAGGAGAGCCGGAATCTTGTAATAGTCCCTATCCTTGTTGCAACTGAGGCAAAAGAGTACTCAAACAGTTTCCTGTGCCAGTATGACGACAATGTCTACAATCCTCTTTTCTCTAACTCCAAAACGCTCCTAGGCATTATCAATGCCATCCTTGAGCATGAGCCGGAACATCCCACAATTGACGCACACGAGTGGCTCTACAGCCGTTATAATCCCACTCCTACCATCATCCAGGCGGCATCGGCCCTATATATGAATCACAGCGTAGAGGACATCACTAAGCATGAGGCAGATAAAGCTGGCATAGACACTTGCACCGCCTTTATCCTGGATGTGATTAAACGCTCTAAGGAGAATCATCAGAAGAGCATTTGCTTTGTCACAGGTGTCCCTGGTGCGGGTAAGACTCTTGTGGGCCTTAACGTTGCCATTCAGCAGGAGCAGGGCGACCTTGCGGTGTATCTCTCCGGAAATGGTCCACTAGTGAAAGTGCTCACAGAGGCTCTGGCGCGTGATAAGGTGAAAAAGGAGAAGGATGCTGGCAATAATTGCACAAAGACTGAGGCTGAGCGGCAGGTGAGCCGGTTTATCCAAATCTTCCATCGTTA
>CACXNH010000173.1 GCA_902768955.1 uncultured Bacteroidia bacterium
CGCCAACTTCATGCGCTGGGACCACACATCGGCTCTCGCCGTGAAAGCGCTCATCCTCATGGGCATGCACAACTACGCTGAGGCGGAAACCGCTGCCAAGATTCAGGTCATGGGCCAGGATTCCCAGAGCCGACGGCTTCAGGAAGGCCGATCCGTCCACGGTTACAGCATATTGAGGTGTACCTTCCTCAAGGTTAAACGCCACTTCAATGCGGCCGTCAGGTGAGGACACTATAGTGTTTTGGGAACAGGACCAGCCAATAACAGAGAGAGCCGTGAGGAGGGCCAATTTGTGAAAGGAGAACATATATAATCAGTTTAGTTTCATAATAAAACGCAATAACTCCGCCGCCTGCAGGTTGTCAAAATAATCCCCCACAGATTCTTTAAGGATATCTTCCTGCTTATGGCCGATAACCCTTGCAGCAAGTTCCTGCGCAGGGCGGTTGCCGATGAAATCGCCGGTGAAATCCAGTTCTGAGAAAACGCCGTGGGTAAGTGTGTAATGGGCGGTAATGGTGCCGCATGGAAACTTCTTGGTAGACTTGAATTCCGTTTTGGGTGAGCGCCCGTATATCCATTCCCAGGTGGCAAATTTTTGCTGTGTCTGATGTGTGATTTCTGCCTTCTGGGCATCTGTAAGGCCGATTTCTCCATCCGCCCCGGCCAGAATCCAGTGAAGCGCGTCACGAAATTCCTCCACCGTTTTGAACTGGGGGAGAAGGGATCTCAGGTTACAGACGCGGCTGCGGACTGATGCAATCCCGGCGGCAGAAAGTTTGCTTCCCGTAACGGCCAGCGCCTCAGTGAGAACCTCCAGATTCACGTCCCACATAAGCGTTCCGTGAATCATCATCCGGTCCTTGGAGAGCCGCTTTGCCCAGCCGGAGCACTTGAGCCCGTCCACAAGGATATCGTTCCGGCCCGTTCTCTCTGCGGGAAGGCCCAGCCGGCGGAGGGCATCGGCCATCAAATCATAATAATTTTCCACCTCCCGTGCAGGCCCTGCTATGCTGTAGTTGAGATTTCCGAGGTCATGATACACTGCCCCGCCACCGGTTACGCGCCGTGCAAGTTTAATCCCGCCTGCCTCCAGATAAGGGAGATTCACCTCCGCGTATGCGCTCTGATTAAGGCCGATAATAACCGCCGGCGCATTCTGCCACAGTGAGAATACGGTGTCCCGGAGTCCCTCCAGGAGGAACTCGTCGTGCGCCATGTTCCAGTGGGCGTCCGTGCAGTTGTTGATGACGTATTTCATTGCGATATCACCCCGCTGCCAAGCATTTCATCCCCGTCATACCATACGGCAAACTGGCCGGGAGAGATGCCTCTCTGGGGGTGGTCGAAGAGAATGTAGAGGCCGCTCTCACGCATAATGAGGGTGGCGCTCTGAAGCGGCTGGCGGTAGCGGATGCGTACGCGGTAGCGGCGGGTTTCCCCGGGCTTCATTGCAAGGTCTGTGCGTATCCAGTGGACTTCATCGGGATTGATCTTGAGGCAGAACCTGCTGAGGCCCTTATGGTTATGGCCTTCGCCAACATACACGCGGTTGGCCTCAGTGTCCGTTGCAATCACAAAGACGGGATCTTTGTGCCCGCCGACGCCAAGGCCTTTACGCTGGCCGATGGTATAGAACTGCGCGCCCTCATGGCGGCCAACAATTTTGCCGTATGGATTATCCTTGTAGCGGGTTTTCTTTATGTGCTTCTTTCCGCTGCGGTAGGTTTCCGTTTCAAATGTGATATTGTAACTCACAGGAGTTGCAAGCCTCACTAGGTCTTCGTCAGGGAGCGTTATCTCCTTGTACGGACTCTCCCCAAGGGGCTCTCCGTCCGATGTCAGAATCTTCTCTTCCGGTGCATAGTGAACGGTGCGTTCCAGGCTGTTTCCGGGCTTCAGAAGGCCCGTGAGGGTGCCCTGCTGCCACTGGTAGAGGGGGTCATCGGCATAATATGCATCAAAAACCTCCACTATATCTCCCTCTACGGAAGCCAGTTTCTGCTTCAGGAACGTGGGAAGATCCACTTTGCCCACAAAGCATATTCCCTGTGAGTCTTTTTTCTCTGCAGACGGGAGATCCGCTTCCTTTGCAATGCGCCTCACCTCCGGCTTCATAATGTCTCCGATGGGGAAAAGCGCCTTGGAAAGTTGTTCCTGGCTTAGCTGGCATAGGAAATACGTCTGGTCCTTGTTGGGGTCCGCGCCCTCAAGGATACGGTAAATTATGTCATCCTGCATTCCCTCATTGTCATCCTGCATTCCCTCATTGTCATCCTGCATTCCCTCATTGTCATCCTGAGCGGAGCGAAGGATCTCCTTGCGGCAGTAGTGCCCCGTAGCTACATAATCGGCCCCGTATTTCCGGGCGATTTCCCAGAACGCATCAAACTTTATCTCACGGTTGCAAAGCACATCAGGATTGGGGGTGCGGCCCTTGGAGTACTCCTCAAACATATAGTCTACAACCCTCTGCCGATACTGCTTGGAAAGGTCTACGAAGTAGAACGGGATGCCAATCTTACGGGCCACCATCTCTGCCACAAACCGGTCCTCTTCCCATTCACAGTCTCCGTGAAGTGTGGGGTCTGCATCGTGCCAGTTCTGCATGAACATGGCAAAGACGTCATACCCCTCCTGCTTCAGAAGATACGCTGCAACAGAAGAGTCCACGCCGCCCGAAAGGCCCACGCATACTTTGATTTTGCCCTTGTCCATAATTCTTTACAAAAATAATCATTTTCCCCGGTCTGAACAACTGCCAGCACTTGATGAGGCCCGGAAATACGCAATTCCGGTCTTGAAGAGGTGCTCCAGCACGTGACGAGGACCTAAAACTCACAATTCCGGTCCTGAAGAGATGCTCCAGCACGTGATGAGGCCCGGAAATACGCAATTCCGGTCCTGAAGAGATGCTCCAGCACCCGGCCAGGCCCCGGTGTTCAGACAAAAAATGCACTAATTGAAACATAATTGTGTATTTTTGAGTGTTTTTCATTTTTAAAAACGGCCCTACAGATATGCCAGTGGCAATTTTTGCAAAATAAACGTTTAACACTTTTTTAAACGGATAATTCTTTGGATATTTGTGGAGCGGAGCGCATTCATAGCAAGTTTTTTAACATAAAACAGATTTTGCTATGGATTCAAGACAAAAACAAATCTTAGAGTACCGCTCTTACCCAAACGGCTATTATCATCTTTGCACGGACGGATGGTCCGGCGGCAATTTGTTCAACACCATTGGACAGTTTGCCTTTGGGATGTGCACCATTGCCCTTCTTACATTAAAAATCGGAGTTAAGATTATTTCCTTTGAACTTATGCCCAACCATATCCATATTGCGATATGCGGTACCGGCAAGCAGTGCCTTGACTCTTTCTTTTTTATTATGGAACGGACCAGAAAGCGGCTCAAAGAAGATGGCTACGTGGTGCCTCCGGACAGCTATTGGTTCAAACTGGTTCCCGTAGAAAACAGAAGTGCCCTGAAAGACCTGATAGTTTATCTGGCCAGAAACAAATTTGAGAAGGGAGAATGTACTCCGGTAGGTCATTTATGGGGAACCGGATACCTTGTATATAACCAGTTTGCCAATTTCATTCGCGGAACCAAGGTGAAAGATGAAAGTGAGGGATGTTGAGAAGATTGTGGGCTCCAGGATCAAACTACCGCAAGACTGGGAGATACATCCACAATTGGGCATTCTTCCTGCCGGTTTTGTAAGGACAGACAAGGTTCTGGATCTGTTTCCAACCGTAAAAGATTATATGGCGGCACTTGTAAAAGAGTATGAAGCGGTTGTCAAGATTTCGAAATCGGTAGGAGAATCACTGGTTTGGAGTTTTCGGGAGGCAAAAGACATTACCCTGCGGCAACTCAATGAGGATTATCCCGGTTTATCCATAGACAAACTTGCAACAGAACAAAAAGGGGAGCTTGCCGTGAAGTTGAATGCCCATTACGACATAACGCCGTACCATCTTGCCCGTATCCTGGGTGTTCAGGAATACGTCATGAAACAATTCCTCAATTCAAAAGATTATGGCCGACGAAAAAAGCCTGGCATCTGATGAAGACCTGAAACCCGTAATTCCGGTCCTGAACAGGTGCTCCAGCACGTGACGAGGCCCGGAAATACGCAATTCCGGTCTTGGAGAGATGCTCCAGCACGTGACGAGGCCCGAAAACACGCAATTCCGGTCCTGAGCAGATGCTCCAGCACGCGATGAGGACCTAAAACTCACAATTCCGGTCTTGAAGAGATGCTAAAGGGGAAAAATGCTGCCCTAAGTGTATAGTCCGCCGTTTATAGAGATGGTTTCTCCGTTGATGTAGCTGGCATCGGCCGATGCAAGGAAGCCAACAAGGGCGGCAACTTCCTCAGGTTCTCCAAAGCGGGCGGCTGGGATGTCTTTCTTGAGGGCTGCTTCGTCAAGGCCTTCCACCATATCCGTGCGGATGAATCCGGGCGCAACGCAGTTCACGGTCACTTTCTTACGTGCCACTTCCTGCGCCAGGGCCTTTGTGGCGGCAATCATTCCGCCCTTTGCGGCAGAGTAATTGGTCTGTCCCGGAAGGCCCTTGAGGCCGCTGAGGGATGCCACATTGATGATTCGGCCGAACTTTTTCAGGAGCATGGGCTGAAGCAGGGCACGGGTAACGTAATACCATGAGTTGAGGTTTGTGTCTATGACCTTTGACCATTCGGCCGGTTCCAGCCAGATAAGGAGGTTGTCTTTCCTCACTCCGGCGTTATTCACCAGCACTTCAATGTATTCGCCGGGGTGCGCGGCCTGCCAATAAGCAATTGCCTGCTGAACGGCTGCGGGATCACTGACGTCAAAGCGCATAAGCTCTCCATGGCCTTCTATAAGGTCCAGGGTTTCCTTTGCCGCTGCATCGTTGGAAACGTAGTTGATGAGCACCTCATAGCCCATCTGGAACAGTTTTACGCAGATTGCGCGGCCAATTCCGCGGCTTCCGCCGGTTACTAGAGCATATTTCATAATTCCATTATTTCTTAACGTTACCCCCTCCCGAAACCCCTCCCCTCGGGGGAGGGACTTGAAGGGTTTTTCATTGAATTGTTCTACAAGTATTCAGGGCC
>CACXNH010000174.1 GCA_902768955.1 uncultured Bacteroidia bacterium
TCAATATTACGCTCTCCCCACCGGCGGCCAGTCCAAGATACTTGCTTTGATTTGCTCTGAAATCACGTATGCTTACAACGGTCATAATTACATCTTTTTGCAAATATAATGAATACCATTTTGGTATCCAAATTTTTTGCGATAAAAGTGCCGGGACAAACAAAAGTGGCCGAAAAAACTATCTAGTTCTATAGGGTCTGAAGAATAATGATTACCTTTGAGAATTAGATAAATCAAGATTTAAAACACCAAGGCTTATGAAACTTGACAAAGAACAAAAGAGGGTGCTTAAGGCATTCTGGCCTGCTATCCTTGTCTTTCCTTTTGGATATCCTCTTTTTATGTGGATATTCGGCAAACTAGATTCTTGGAAAGATGCGCTATTGATGATAGGTGTTGGTCTCCTTCTCGTTCTTGTTTTAGGCATTTTCTATGTCCTTGGTTCCAAGATACCTAAGGGGGACAACTAAATGTATAAAATACGATGAAACAGATAATCACTATTTTAATAGCAGCACTTACCATGATGAGTTGCGCAAACAATCCCGGTGCCCAGGACAACAGCAGGGCCGTCCTTGACAACATCCTCTCCCGCAAGAGCGTTCGTTCTTATACGGAACAGGACGTAACCCCGGAACAGGTAGAAACCATTCTCAAGGCGGCCATGGCAGCCCCTTCCGGCGTGAACCTCCAGCCCTGGCGCTTTGTGGTGGTCCGCGATGAGGCCACCAAGGAAAAACTGGCTGTAGGCTTTAACAAGATGATTGCCCAGGCTCCCGTAGCCATCGTAGTGTGCGGCGTCACCACAAAGGATGACGGCCAGCCCAACGGAAACTGGACGGCCGACTGCGCCGCTGCTACGGAGAACCTTCTGCTGGCGGTCGAGGCCCTGGGACTCGGAGCCGTCTGGACGGCCTGCTATCCCTACGATGTGCGGATGGATCCCACCATTGAAGCACTCGGCCTCCCCGAAGAGGTAAAGCCTTACTGCATTGTCCCCATCGGCTATCCGGCCGGTGAGGATAAGCCCAAAGATAAATGGAAGCCGGAGAACATCCACTACGAGAAATGGTAATTCTTTTTCACTGCGGGTAACGTGACAATTTAAGTCTGGTTACCCGCAAATAAGGCCGATTTTGACGGTAACTTGACCTAAAATGTCAAGTTACCCGCAGTGGGATATCAAAAAGAAAAAGACTTTGTAAAGCGGTTGATAGTGACCCGAAAAATCTATCTGGTTCTAGCGGGTCTGAAGAATAATGATTACTTTTGAGAGTCAGATAAATCGAAATTTATTTCCCATGTCGCAGGTCAGAGTCCTTTCCGTCGCAGGTCTGTGTTTTTGGGCCGAACTGCAACGGAAATCGTGAACTCAGAGCGTATACGTCGATATCCTTCAGGTTGTTGACAAGTTCGGAAAATAAAAAACGAAGGAATTATAATCAGCGAAAATGCGTATCTTTACCGCATGAGGTACAAAAATGAAGAGGCCTGAACCAAGTGGTTCAGGCCTCTCTTGTTATGGAATCCCCGGACTAAGAATTCGGAGGAGTTGTGCTGGTGACGTCGGCGAGACTGTGCAGTTTAATGCAGGCTTTGCCACCGTTCAGGTCGAAGGTACCGGTACCGGAAACCTTATAACCCTGAGGGACCTGATTGCCGCCCAACTCACAGTTAATATAAAGTGTATAGGAACCCGTATCGTCCGTGATGGTGATGCTCTGACCCTTGGCCGAGACGGTGCTTCCCAGAACCACATTCTCCAGTTTCACGCGATGGAAGATGATGTCTTTGATATCCATGGCGGTGAACTCGGCGAGGGTTCCGGTCATTGGCTGAGGCATCTCGGCCTGCATGTCATCCTCCTTCTTACCACTGGTCCACCAGTCCAGCGTAGCAATCTGAGGACGACTGCTATCATCCAGCAGGCAGGATCCGCTGATCTTTCCGGAAAGCTTGGTGCCTACTTTAAGGGTATTGCCGGAACCAAGATAGAAGCGGATGGCACCGGTTGCATCTTCCAGATAGATATGCTGGTTGCCCAGGACATAATTCACATACATCCCGTCAAAGTCTCCCTCAAAATTCACCTTCGTCTTGCTGGTGCACAGTGCCTTGATATCGGCAACAGTCATCTTCTTCACAGGCTTTTTGTCATAGGCCATGATGCCGAAGAGCGTGACACGGAGACCTGCAGGAGCGGTTCCGTCCAGGACGGTTTCCACGTTGACAACCGTATCTTCGGCAAGCGCCTGAGGCAGCTCAACCCAGAACTTGTCGTCGTCGGAAACGCTAATATTGAATTCCATACCGGACACGCCATCATTCTTGGGAGCCGTGATGGTCTTTCCCAGTTCCGTGATCTTCAGGAGACCGTCATATCCTTTCCAGCCAACGGCCCAGAAGGACACGCAAACCGTACCCGCAGGAAGCGTCAGGGTGATCTTGCCAGGTTTCTTGGCGGTGCCCAGCTTCACGTGGTCCACATTCGTGTATTTCTCTCCGCCGTAAGTCACATTGAGGACATTGGGACCGTCTTGAGGTGTGTTAACCTTGTCATAGGCAGACTCTACGATGGTCCACTTCACATTGCTGTCCAGGGGCCCCGGTTCCTTATCTTCACCCAGCTGGATGATCTTGATTTCCTGGACCTGGGCGTCGTTATCGGCACGGAGAATCTTGATGGTCGTCTCACGGGGTTCACCGGTGGTATTCTCGGCCAGGGTGAGTGACAGCGTATAGTTGGCCTTGGTGAGAGCTGCCTGGACCCAGTCTACCTCGGGACTGGCGACTTTGATATCCACGTTCGAGACCAGTTTTACCGTAACCTCGCCGCCTTTCACGGAGATACCCTGGTAGTCTTCTACCTGGGTCTTGATCTCCACATCGGCCTTGACGATGAAGCTGATCTTGCGCATGGAGAAGAGGCCTTCCTCGTTCTGGGCCCATGCCAGGACGCTGCCGGAAGTGGCGGGATCAGGTGCAGTGACGACAATCTTCTTTTCGGCAGCATTCACCACAGCCTGGTAGTTGCCGCTTGCGAAAACCTCCACTGTGGTGGAAGCATTGGCGTTTTTCACCTCATAAGGGAAATTCACGACCTGGCCGGCCTCGACTTCCGCGCTGGGATTCTCAATGACCAGCTTGAAGGCCTTGACAAAAGGAATGGTGAAGGAGGTCTCGTCGGCAAGGGTGAACGTAACGCCATCCTCGGTGGTGACGACATTCTTGAAGAAGGTGTCTCCATCCTGACCGTCATATCCATCCTGACCGTCATAGATGACGACGGTCTTTCCGTTCTCACCATAGAAAGTGATGGTGTGCTGGCCGGGAACAGAGTTGTCTATGCTCTGGACGTAGCCGCCGGCCTTCCATGCTTCAATCACAGTTTGCATAGCCTGCTGCTGTGCCTTGAGCGTGTTTAACTCTGCGCTGATGGCGTCGACTTTGTTCTTCAGCTCAGTGTTGTCTGCTCCTTTTGTACAGGCCGCAAATAGGCCGATGGCAAAAGTGCAGATGAGAAGAGTTTTAAAGAAACTTTTCATAAGGCAGTTAATTGGTTAAAATATTGTGTTAATGTGG
>CACXNH010000175.1:0-5665 GCA_902768955.1 uncultured Bacteroidia bacterium
TGAAGGAGCAGAAGGAGGTGCTGAGGCTGCAGCTGGAACTGGCATCGGCCCAAAATCTTCCGGTAAATATCCATCTGAGGGATGCGTGGGAGGACCTCCTTGCCATCCTGAAAGACACAAAGCACCTTAATCTAAGGGGGAATCTTCACTGCTTCAGCGGCAGCTTCGAAGTGTTCCAGGAGGCAAACCGCTACGGGGAATGGTCCGTTGGGATTGGCGGAGTGGTCACTTTCAAGAACTCAGGGCTCCCTAAAACCCTGGAGAGAATCCCCATGGAGCGAATACTCCTTGAAACGGACGCCCCCTACCTGGCGCCTGTTCCCCACCGCGGGAAGCGCAACGAGAGTTCCTTCCTCCCCCTGATTGCCCAGAAAGTGGCTCAGGTCAAAGGCATCTCCCTGGAGGAATGTGAAAAGATAACAACGGAAAACGCTCGGAAACTGTTTAATATTTAAGAGATTCCCGGTCAGGCCGGGAATGACGGACAGAGTATGAATGACGGACAGAATATGAATGACGGACAGAGTATGAATGACGGACAGAGTATGAAATCGGCAATCTTAGTCATTTACACAGGCGGAACCATCGGCATGAAGGAGGACCCCCAGGACGGGACCCTCAAGCCCTTTGACTTCTCCCAGATCAAGGAGGAGGTCCCGGAACTGAACAAGTTCAACGTCAGGATTGATTCCTACACCTTCTCACCGCTCATAGACTCCTCTGACGTGGAGCCCGCCCTCTGGGTAAACCTTGCAGAGCTCATTCATGAAAGGTATGAGGACTACGACGGCTTCGTGATACTTCACGGAACGGACACCATGGCCTACAGCGCATCGGCCCTGAGCTTCATGCTGGACGGCCTCACAAAGCCCGTAATCTTCACGGGCAGCCAGCTTCCCATCGGCGTTCCCCGCACGGACGGCAAGGAAAACCTGATATCGGCCGTGGAGATTGCATCGGCAAAAAGGGCCGATGGCTCCGCAGAAGTGCCCGAGGTGGCCATTTTCTTCGACGCCAGGCTCCTTCGCGGAAACCGCTCCACAAAGTACAGCGCCGAAGCCTTCAACGCCTTCGCCTCCCCCAACCTCCCGCCGCTGGCCCAGGCCGGAATCAACATCCGCTACAACACTGAAATCATACGGAAGCCTTCTGCCGCCCCCCTCAAAGTCCAGACCCACCTGGACTGCAGGGTGTCAATCCTGAAGATCCATCCCGGAATCACCCCTGCGGTGGCGCGGCACTCCCTCTGCGCCCCGGAAATCCGCGCCTGCATCCTTGAAACCTACGGATCCGGCAACGCCATCTCCAAGGACTGGTTCCTGGACATAATAAAGGAGGCCGATCACCTTGGCAAGATCCTTCTTAACGTAACTCAGTGTAAATCAGGCACGGTAAACATGAACCTGTATGCCACCGGCGCCACTCTCAAGCACTCGGGGGTGTTGTCCGGGCAGGACATAACCACTGAGGCGGCCCTTGGAAAACTTTTTTTCCTGATGGGCCGGTCAGACAACAATAAATGGGTAAAGAAGATGCTAGAAAAAGACCTTTGTGGCGAAATTACGGCATAAATCTTTGGCAGTTTCAAGAAAAATGACTAAATTGCCGGGCAAAAGTGAAAAAACTATAAACTAAATTCAATTTATAATTAACAACTCAAAAACGATTATGAAAAAGTTTTTCATGTTTTTGGCAGTAGCCGGTCTCGTGACCTTCACTGCTTCCATCGCTTCCGCCCAGGACGAGGCTAACGCTCCCGTCGCCGCTCAGGAACAGGTCGAAGAGGCCGATGAGGTCGTAGATCTGTTTGCCGGTTCCGGTGAGGAAGTTCCTCTACACCAGGCCCTTAAGACCAAGTTCATCGAGGGTGGCGCAGGCTTTATGTCCCTCATCATCATCTGCCTGATTCTGGGCATGGCTCTGGCTATCGAGCGTATCCTCTATCTCGCTTTCTCCAAGACCAACACCACCAAACTCCTCGAGAACGTGGAGGCTGCTCTTGAAAAAGGCGGTATCGAAGAAGCCAAGAAGGTTTGCCGTGAAACCCGCGGTCCTGTGGCCAGCATCTTCTACCAGGGTCTCCTCCGCGCAGACCAGGGTATCGACGTAGTTGAAAAGACCATCGTCTCCTACGGCGGCGTTCAGATGAGCCTCATGGAGAACGGTCTCAGCTGGATCGGCCTCTTCATTTCCATCGCTCCTTCACTGGGATTCCTTGGTACCGTTATCGGTATGATCCAGGCCTTCGACGCCTCGGTATGATCCAGGCCTTCGACGCCATCCAGGCTGCAGGTGACATTTCACCTAACGTTGTTGCCGGCGGTATGAAGGTTGCCCTTATCACCACCGTGGGCGGTCTCATCGTAGCTATGATTCTCCAGATCTTCTACAACTACATCATCGCAAAGATCGACTCCCTGTCCATCGATATGGAAGACTCTTCCATCCGCTTCGTGGACGCTATGGTCAAATACAATAACAAGAAGTAGTCAAACCCCTTTAATTACCAGATAAAATGAACCAGAAATACGCTAAGATATTCAAGATTGTTCTCTGGGTCCTCATGATCCTGAGCGTCGGCGTCCTGGTCTGGGGGTCTATGACGGGATTTGAGAAAAATGACGGTGCCGCCACCAACGTTCTCCTTGGCTGGGCATACATCGTCCTTGCACTCGCTCTTGTTTCCGTGATTTGCGTGGGCCTCTATGTGACGGCCACCACCAATCCCAAGGGTCTTATCAAGATCGGTATCGCCATCGTGGCCGCAGCCGCCCTGTTCGGCATCTGCTACCTCCTTGCATCCGGTGCACCCGCCGTGGGATACTCTGGTGCCAAACTGCCCACAGCCAATGAACTCAAGATGACCGACACCATCCTCAACCTCGCCTACATCGTTGGTGGTGCAGCTATCCTGTCCATCATCTGCGGTGAAGTTCTGATGACCATACGCAATAAAAAGTAAAGTAAACCATGGCAAGAAGAAATTTCCAAGCAATCGGTTCCACGGCTGATATCGCGTTCCTGCTCCTGTGCTACTTCCTCATGACCACAACCATGGGAGATCAGTCAGGTCTTCAGCGCCGCCTTCCCCCCATCCCTGACGCCCAGCAGGCTCAGGACCAGAAGGTGAACCGCCGTAACATCATCATCGTCAGAATCAACTCTGCCGATAAGCTGTTTGCCGGTAGCGAAGCCATGGACATCTCAATGTTGAAAGACAAGATCAAGGAGTTCCTCACCAACCCCGCCAATGACCCCAACCTTCCTGAAAAGGAACCCAAGGAAATCGAAGGCAAAACCTACAACGTTTCCAAGGGCGTCATTTCCCTGCAGAATGACCGTGGTACCAGTTACCAGGCATACATCGCAGTTCAGAACGAGTTGGTGAAAGCCGTAAACGAACTGAGAGACGAATTCGCCTACAGGGAGTTCGGCAAGAAGTTCTCCCGCCTCTCCGAGGATCAACAGGATATAGTTAAGAAGGCCGTGCCTCAGAACATCTCTGAAGCAGAGCCTAAGGATACCGGTAAAAAATAGGAGGTAAAAGTTATGTCAAAATTCGGAAGTTCCAGCAATAAGAAGGAAGTCCCCCAGGCATCGTCCAACTCCCTTTCCGATATCGTGTTCATGCTCCTGTTCTTCTTCATGGTTACAACCCAGATGAGAGAAACCGAGCAAAAGGTGAAAGTCACCATGCCGGTTGCATCAGAGGTTGCAAAACTGGAGAGAAAAGACCTGAGCGCCAATATCAACATCGGTAGCCCCACCCTGCAGTATCAGGCAATGTACGGTACCGACGCCCGTATCCAGCTCAACGACTCTTTCAAGACAGTGTCCGACATCCGTGACTTCATCGCTGCAGAGCGTGACGCCATGTCAGAAGCTGAGAGGTCCCTCATGACCGTAAACCTCAGGGTAGACCAGGATGTCCGTATGGGTATCGTTTCCGATGTAAAACAGGAGCTGCGTCGCTGCTCCGCCCTTAAGATCATGTACGCCGCGCGTAAGCCGGCCAAAGACTAAGGGTCTTACATCGCTGTTTTTACAGAGGGTGGCCAAATGGTCACCCTCTGTTTTTGTTTATTCATACTCCCAGAACAACGGAAGGAGGGATATTGAGAACCGTTGATATCTTTCTTGCCTGTTTGAGTGTGGGCTCTGACTTCCCGGCAAGAATTTCGCTGATCTTGGATTGGTTCATACCCAGAAGGGATGACAGGGCTGCCTGAGACAAACCCATCTCATACATCTTGAGTTTCAACACATCTGTCAGGGAAGGAGTACTTATTGGATAATGAATATCCTCATATTCCTCAATAAGGTCACTGAGCAGCGCTAATTCAACAACGTTTTTATCATTGGCCGGCATGCCGTCATCAACAATCTTGAGGAGTTCCTCAATTCTTAGCATAACAGCATCATACTGCTCTAAAGTTTTTATTCTTACAGCCATAGCGGGTCTATCTTTAAGGTTCGTAAAGATACAGAATTATTCTTTTTATTAGGCCATTTTAATAAAATTATCACGTGAAGCACTAAAAAATGAGGAATAGGATGATTTTTTTGTCCCAAGAAAAACGGCCCCAGAAGGGGCCGTGACAGGGTTTTAAGGAGGGAACGCGGTCTTTAACGCTAGCAATCAACTGTTTTTCAGGGACTTACCGAGGGACGAAATAAGCACGGCCATTTTTCATTATCTCTATGGGCAAATCTATTTTTGCGGCCGAAACAATCCGCGAAAATGACAAAAACCCAAACTAAACAATTGCTTCACAATCTTTTCCTTTTCCGGACAAAATATGAATACGCCGGAAAATTCCTGACAAAACTGCTCAAAGACTATGAAATGCACTTCATCTTCTTCTCACAGAACCGCGAAGAGTTTTATAAGTCAGAATTAAAGAGTGAATTTGGTAACAGCAACTTCAAGGGGGATCTTCAGTATGAACTGAACAGGGAACTTGACGGCGTTCTCTCGCGGTTGAAAAAGGATTTTCCCTACTTTTCCAAAGAAGATTTCGCCATCTTCTGCTACAGCGCGGCAGGTTTTCAGGATTATCTTATTGCCAGGTTCGGAAATATCAGTTCACCGAAAAGGGTTAGCGCAAGAAGGGCCCAGCTCAGGGAAATCCTGAAAGAATCGGACCGGGAATGGCGGGTAATATACCTGGCGATGCTGTCAACAACTCCCGCGGACAACCAGCGTAGGTGGAATCAGGATCTGGCGTGAGGGCGGATCCGGACGGCCCGCACGGCGGGCATCCATGATCTCGAAGAGAGTGTCCACGGCAATCTGGCCGGCCTCCCTCAGGGGCTGCTCAACCCTTGTAACGGCCGGATCCATAAAGTCCAGAAAACCGTTGTTGTCATATGAGATAATGCCCACATCCTTCCCGGGCCTGAGTCCAAGACGCCTCAGCGAATCAATTGCCCCAAGGAGGATAGTTGAACTGAATGCAAATACGGCATCAAACTGTTTCTGAGCGCCGGAAAAGGCGCTGAGCACCTCCCTCTTGCCATTTTCCACGGAAAAAGCGTCACCTACCACGCTGAACGCCACGCCATGAACGCCTATCGCATCCTTGAATCCCCTCACGCGTTCCCTGTTGGGCATAGAATCCGGCACGCCCTGGATTGCAAGAATACTCTTATACCCCTTCCCAAG
>CACXNH010000175.1:5702-8771 GCA_902768955.1 uncultured Bacteroidia bacterium
AAATGACGGTCTATGAGGACCAGGGGAATCTGGGAGGAAACCTGCTCGTGGAATTCCGGCGTTGAAGAGGCCGGGATGCAGATTATGCCGTCAACGCTCCGGCTCATAAACATCCGGAGTTCCTGGACCTCGTCCTTCCCGGACTCACGGGAATCGGCCAGAAGCGTATGATATCCCTTTGCATTGAGTATACCTATTATTATACCTGAGAGCGTTGCGAAGAAAGGATTATCCACGGACGGGATAAGAAGGCCGATAGTGTGTGACCGCTGAGTCCTGAGAGTTTGCGCAACAAGATTGGGCTGGTAGTTGATACGGCTTGCCTGGGCCGTAATCTTTTGCTCGGCTTCCTTGCTGATCCTGTACTTCCTGGCCTTACCGGAAAGGACACGTGATACTGTTGAAACCGAGTATCCCGTTTGCTCAGAGATGGTTAACAATGTGTTTTTATGCGCCATTCGTGAATAAATCTCTTCCAAAGATACACTTTTATACACTTTTTTTCAAATGTAACGGTACAACATAAAAATTATTTATTATATTTGTTCAAGATAGCGCAAACGATTGCGCAAATTTGAGCACAAAATAACACTAAGTATATGAGCCCAAAAACTATTCTGGTCATAGGCAGCAGTAACACGGATATGACCGCAAAAACCGCGGAACTTCCGCGTCCCGGCGAAACCGTCCTCGGCGGCGTCTTCACTATGGGCGCCGGCGGAAAGGGCGCCAATCAGGCCGTAGCCGCGCAGAGACTTGGCGGCAAGGTCAAGTTCATCTGCAAGGTGGGCAGGGATATGTTTGGAGACAACGCCATAGCTCAGTATGAGAAGGAAGGCATGGACACTTCCGGCATCCTCCGCTCAGATCTCCCCTCCGGCGTAGCTCTCATTTATGTGGACTCCCATGCAGAAAACTGCATAGTGGTTGCATCCGGCGCCAACGGAGACCTCACTGAAGAAGACATCGAGAAATCCCGTCCGGACCTTGAGAGCTGTGACATCCTGCTCCTTCAACTGGAGAGCCCCATCCCATCTGTCCTCAAAGCGGCAAAGATTGCCCATCAGGCCGGAAAGACTGTGGTCCTTAACCCCGCCCCTGCGTGTCCTCTCCCGGAAGAACTCTTCCAGAGCATAGACCTTTTCATTCCCAATGAGACGGAGCTTTCCACCTTCAGCGGTACGCCTGTTACCTCCCGGGAAGAGGCGGAGGCCGCTGCACGGGCCATGCAGGCAAAGGGAGTGGGGAAACTCATAGTCACTATGGGCAGCAAGGGCGCCCTCATCTGCGAAGGCGGCCCGTCTGTCTTTGTCCCCGCCCATAAAGTGAAGGCCGTAGATACCACTGCCGCCGGAGACACCTTCTGCGGTGCCCTCTGCGTAGCCATCTCCGAAGGCAAATCTCTCAAGGAGGCCGCAGAGTTCGCCTGCGCGGCATCGGCCCTGACAGTCCAGAAGATGGGGGCCCAGAATTCCATCCCTTACCGTAAAGATTTATAATCATTAAAACCATAAGACTATGTATATCGTTGGCAGTTACACTCTTGCAGTCATTTTCTGCTTTATCACCATGCTTTGCTGGGGTTCCTGGGGCAACACACAGAAACTTGCCGCCAAAAGCTGGCGCTATGAACTGTTTTACTGGGACTACGTAATTGGAATGGTCCTCTTCTCCCTCCTTCTTGCCTTCACGGCGGGTAGTATCGGCACGGAAGGCCGTCCTTTCCTTCAGGATATTGCGCAGGCCAATTGGTCAAGTATCGGCTGGGTGCTCCTTGGCGCCGTGGTATTCAACGTTTCCAACATACTTCTGAGCGCATCCACCTCCATTGCCGGCATGGCCGTAGCCTTCCCTCTTGGAGTGGGCATAGCCCTTGTAATGGGTGTACTCAACAACATCCTTCTCCATCCCACGGCTGGTCAGAACACAGGCCTCCTCTGGCTTGGAGTAGCCCTTGTGGTTGCCGCCGTCATCTGCAACGGCGTAGCTTCCGGCAAGGTTTCAAATGATCAGCGTGATCCCAGGCAGAACCGCAAGGGCGTCATCCTGGCAGTGCTTGCCGGCCTTATAATGTCCTTCTTCAGCGCACTTGTGTATAATGGAGTGGACCTGGCCGATTTCCATAATCCCGCTGCAGGTAAGCTCACCCCCTACACCGCAATGGTTATTTTTGCCCTGGGCGTGTTCCTGAGTAACTTTGTCGTCAACACCATAGTGATGAAAAAGCCCTTCGTGGGAGAGCCTGTCACCTATGCCCAGTATTTCAAGGGCAATTTCAAGACACACCTCGTGGGCATGCTCGGCGGCGCCATCTGGGCCCTCGGTACATCACTTAACTATATATCGGCCGGAGAAGCCGGAGCAGCCGTTTCCTATGCCCTTGGGCAGGGTGCTCCTATGATAGCCGCCATCTGGGGCGTGTTCATCTGGAAGGAATTCAAGGGCGCCTCAAAGAGTGTGTACGGTCTTCTGGCCCTTATGTTCGGCCTGTTCATAGCTGGACTGTCATGTGTTGTAGTAGCAGGAATGTAAACCGTGCGGTTATGAAAACCTTATATAATATTATAGCATCCGTGGCACTGCTGCTTGTAGCAGCCGCTGCTTTCGGACAAACCAAGACCATTTCCGGAAAAGTGACCGACGAACGCTCGGAACCCCTACCCGGTGCCACTTTGGTGGCAACCGGAAGCCAGGCATACGCCGTAACTGACGCAAATGGTAAATTCACCATGTCCGTCCGCCAGGGCCAGGATATTACAGTGTCATACCTTGGTTACGACGATTTCGTTTTTTCCGTAACAGGTACTTCTCAGTACAGCATTTCGATGCGCCCCTCCGAGGCAACCATGCTCAACGAGTCAGTTGCCATCGGCTACGGCACCACCACTAAAAAGGAAGTCACAGGTTCCGTGACAAGCCTCCGCAGCGAAGACTTCGACAAGGGTGCCTTCAACAGCCCCGCCGGCATGCTTCAGGGCAAGGTGGCCGGCCTTACCGTAACCAATCCCAATGGCGGTGACCCCAACGGCTCATTTGAAATACTGCTCCGCGGTACAAACACACTCAGCG